>NZ_JAGUUD010000011.1:0-129087 GCF_020177535.1 Paraburkholderia sp. XV
CGCAGGGGCAGTATCATGATGAGGAATTGGGGCTGCACTATAACCGGCACAGGTATTACGATCCGCACGCGGGGCGCTACATTAGCAAAGACCCCATTGGCTTGGCCGGTGGGTTGAATGAGTACAACTACTGCAAAAATCCCACGGGCTGGGTCGATCCCCTGGGATTGACTGCGGGTAGTGGTGGCCAAACGTCAGGTACTGTACGACCACCGCTTACGGGTGCGACGCCGAATTCGATTTATACGAAAAGCGATTCGACGGGAACGGTTGCCGTGCAGAATGCGGTCTACCATGGCAATGGTGATCTAATCGGGCAAGTCGATTTCAAGAATCACGGTGGATGTGCATGCTCTGGTCATGCACACCCAATTCAACCCCCGGGTAGTGCGGCGAGTGTGGCTGCGGCGCATGGTCCCAACGCACCTCATATTCCGCCATCGGATGTTCCGGCTGAATGGAAGGCGATTCCTCCGGGCATGAAACCAGCAACACCTATTGGACAGTAGGGGCGGAGATGTCTGAAGAAGAATTGAAACAATTGCTAAACGACTATCACAACTTTGATGATGGTCTTGTTGTGTCGTTTGGTTTCTTCTATCCGATGGGAGAGCCTGCAGCGGCTCAAGCTATCTTTTATGCGAAAAATCATTCGGTTCCGGGGGATAGATGGGATACCGTCAAGATCGTTGTGAAAGATGTTGCGGAATTCAATGCCCAATGGAAAGGGAATCAGCCAAACTCGATTTGCGCGGGGGTGCATCTGGTGAAATTCGATGACTTATGGTGCTTGGATGTTGACGGTGTGTATGGAGAGGTCGAAGATCCGAAGTCAATTGAAGATGTTCGGAAGTTTGGTGACTGCTATGTAACTGGTCGTGACGTTTATGTTTATGTTGCCGAAAATCGTCAGCTTGATTTATACGGGAGCCTGATAACTCTCTAGGTGAGTAAGTCAAGGGCCGCTGACGCGGCCCTTTGTTCTTCTGTTCGACGGTGATGGTGAGCCGCCCATGTTCAACAGCGATCTTGACGCGCTGTCCTGCTGCAAATCCGGCGTTCTCGATCCAACGCCCAGCGAGCTTCATCCACGGATAAAGCGGCGGCGCGCTTCGCAGGTGCAATGGTCGCTTCCAGTTGCGCTGGAAGTGTCGGGGACTGCTGGATGGGCACGAAACGTTCGGTGAGCCATTCTCGCGCCACGACACGCGCGGCGTGCAGGATCGGGAGAAGGTGGAGGCGTGGCGTCGATCGCTGCCGAAGTGGCTCGATAACGTGATGGGCGAGTATCTCGGGGTGACGTGCGAGTATGACGCGCACGCCAATCTGACGCGGCGCCGGGAGCCGGGCGGACCGACATGGCTGTATGAGTAAGATGCGGCGGGTCGCCTGAAGAAAGCGCGGCGCTATGCGCGCCCGCCCGCGGCGCGTGAGTTCGATCATCAGCTACGCACCGCCGATGAGTTTCAGCCCGCAACGGGCTCGACACTATTCCTGACTCCTCGAGCCAGCCTCACCCCTCCCTCACCCTCAACGGAAAAATAACCGTCGCCGCCAGCAACCCCAGCGCCCCGCCAATCAACGTCTCCCACGCCCGCGCCGTGAGAAATGGAATCGAGTGCATACCATTCACCGCCAGCGTGACGATCAGCGTGAACGCGAACGCGCCGCACGCAATGTCATACCGCTCGGGCAACGCCATCGAATAAACGACCATCGCGAGCGCCGCGGCGAGCCAGATCAGCAGCGGCGCATGCTCCGCAATCGGCAAACAGATGAGCCCGAGCGGCACCCCAACGAGCGTGCCGATGATCCGCCGCCGCACGCGCTGCACGGTGCCTGTCGCGGACCCGGCGACCACGTACGTGCACGCCGTGATCGCCCACACCGATTCCGCGAGGTTCAGCCACGCGTTCAACGCGACGACCACGAGCGCGCCGCTTGCGGCCTGCAGTCCCATCACGAACTCGGGTGAAGGCCGTCCCGGCACGGGCTCGGGTCCGGGCGACAGCGCGGCGACGACGGCTGGCCGTTCGGCGGGCCCGCTCAGCAGCCGGGGCACGATCGACGCCAGCATCGCGATCAACCCCGCAATGGCAATCGCGGGCAGATCGGCGGGCGCGAGGTTCGCGCCGTAGGCGAGCAGTTGCCCGATGTAGATCTGCGAGCCAAGTCCCCCGCCCGTCACGCCGAATCGCTTCAGGTAGCCAACGAGGAACGCCCCCGTCACCAGTACGAGCTCGGGACCAGCGTGCCCGAAGCCGAGCAGTGGCTGCGCAACGCATACATACATGGCCGCACCGAGCGCGGCCGCCGCACAGAGCAGCGCGAGATCGCGGCTCGATTCGGGCCGCGTCGTGCGCGCCTCGGACACGCTCGCCCACAGCGCGAAGTTGGCCGCGAGCAGACCGACCGACGTACCGCGTGGCAATCCATGCGTGACGTCCTGCAATGTGCCGAGCGCCGCGGCGAGTCCATATGCCGTCACGAGGCGCAAGCCCTTGATGCGTCGATGCGTGCCGGGATCGACGCGCGCCAGCCAGCCGCCGAACGCGGCAATCGGATGCCTCGCGGGTAGTCCGCTGTGCGCGGTGTCGGCGGAAGGTTCGCGATCGGCGGGATCAGTAGACGGGTCCATGGCACGCGTCGTCACAAAGGCGCAAGAGTTCGCATGCGGGAAAGCGACGTCCCGCCGGGTACGGACACGGCGAGACGCGGCCCGGCGCCGCAATGGCGCAATGCCCGCTTCACTGGCTTGCCGCAGAGGCCGGGTTCGCATTGCTGGCAGGAGCGCCTCCCGCGGCGGCGGCCCCTGTCGCCGACGCGGCTTCGGACGACGCCACTGCCTCCGACGCCGCCGCCGTTCCCGACCTGCCCGAATCCGCTGCCGTCTGCGCCGCAGGCGGCGCGGATGCGCCGGACACGGGCACGGCCGTCGACAACGCGCCCGATGCCGTGCTGCCGGCGAGCTGCGCAGTCCCTTCGTCCGCGCCCGTTCGCTGCCGGTAGCCGTACACGATGATGCCGATCAGCAACACGATGACGGCGAGTATGCCCCAGGCCCAGACGGGAACGCGGCGTGGGCGGGGCGCGGAAGGTTCGACTGTCGTCAGCAACTGCGCGGGCGCGCCAGGCGCCGTTCGCGCGGCAGAGGAAGCAGAAGCGGAGGCAGCGCCATAGGCAGAAGCGCCAGGCGCGCCGCCCGCCAGTCCGTAGGGATCGCTGCCAGCATAGCCGCCGGACCGCGCGGCATCCACGGTTGGCGGCGCTCCGTTCCCGGCTGCGACGCTTTCGCGTGGCATGACGGCCGCCAGTTCGACGAGCCGTTGCGGGACGCTATCCGCGAACGCAGCGGAACTCTCGAATCCGAGTGCCTTCGCATAGCCTTCGGCGAGCCACGGCGCAGCGATCGGCCACTGATACGCGAGCAGTCCGGGCAGGTCGCCCGCGCTGCCCTGTTCGAGCAGCATGTGGTGCTTGGCGGCGCCGAACACCACAGCCGATGCGACGTCCGTCAACGCATGCGTGGCTTGCGGCGGCACGGCCGTCAGCGCGGCGATGTGGTCGCTGATCATGGCGATTTCGCGGCTGTCGGCGATGCGCGTCGCGAGCGCATGACCGGAGCGCTCGACGGCCTTCAGCCCGTGCGAACTCGCGGTCAGGCCGGCGAGTTGCGCCGCGATGCGCGGATTGGACTCGGTGGACATGAGCACGATGAACAGGCGTTGCGCGCTTTCCGCGCTGCCCGCTCTAGCCATCATCGTCAGGACGATGCCGGGTGCCGCGCGTTCCACCACCAGGCGGATCGTGTCGGGCGGCAAACCGATGCGGCTGCTCAACTGCTCGAGAACGTAGGGATTGAAGGCGGCGTGGGCCGCGGCGACCAGATCGGCGTCGTTCACCAAAGGTCTCCTTCGTGTTAGCAAACGGATGAGAGAATCACCTGTCGCGCGGCGGTTGGCCGCTTGCCTTTGTCCGAAACGGCCAGGTAAGTATAGGCAGGAATTCGGGCGGCCGGGCGGCGGCGAATGTCGCCCGGAGCCAGGCACCAAGACAGGCGGCCGCCGGGGAAATGCGCTTGCTATTTTCAGACGCGAGTATCACTCTCGATAGAGCCGCATGCCGGTGCAAAGGCCCGGCAGCCTGTCCGCCACATACGCCGACGCCTTTACGGTGGAGCACGCCATGAGATCCGCCATTTCCGTTCACGATCCCAGCCGGCAATTGCTGCCGTTTCGCGAGTCCCTGCTCGCGATGCTCGGCATCGCCTTCGTCACGATGCTGGTGGCGCTCGACCAGACCATCGTCGGCACCGCGCTGCCGCGCATCGTCGCCGATCTGAAGGGTTTCGACTTCTACGCGTGGGTCGCGACCTCGTACATGCTTGCGTCCGTCATCACCATTCCGATCTTCGGGCGGCTCGGCGACCTGTATGGCCGCAAGCCGTTCCTGATCGCCGCGATCCTGCTGTTTACGCTGGCGTCGGTGCTGTGCGGGCTCGCGAACAGCATGCTGTTGCTGGTCGCCGCGCGCGGCCTGCAGGGCATCGGCGGCGGCATTCTGATCGGCACCGTGTTCGCCACCGTCGCCGATCTGTTCCCCGATCCCAAACTCAGGCTGCGCTGGCTGGTGTTCGTCACGTCGTCGTTCGGCATTGCGAACATCGTCGGGCCGACGCTCGGCGGCATGCTCACGCAAATGCAGAGCTGGCGGCTCGTATTCTTCGTCAACGTGCCCGTCGGCATCGTGTCGCTGATCTTTGTCCAGATGTTTCTGCCCAGGCTGCGCCATCTGAAGGCGAGCGGGCCGATCCAGCTCGACTGGCTCGGCGCATTCGTCGTCGCGGTGACGTTCGGCGCGCTGCAACTGCTGATCGAATTGCTGCCGCGCGAGGGCATCAGCGGTACGACGGGGCTGCTGTTCGCCATCACGACCGTGTGCGGCCTGACGCTGTACTTCTGGGAAAAGCGCATGGGCTATCCCGTCGTGCCCGTCGACGTACTGCTCGACCGCAAGCTCGCGCCGCTCTTTGCGATGTCGGTGCTCGGCGGCTTTGCGCTGTTTTCGATGGTGTTCTACGTGCCGCTGCTGTTCCAGGGCGGCTACGCGATGTCGCCACACGACTCCGGCATGCTGATCACGCCGCTGCTGCTCGGTACGACGGTCGGCAGCGTGCTGAACAACCGCATCGTCACGCGGATCCGGCGCGCGAACGGGCTGATGTACGCCGGCTTCGCGTTGTTCGTGGCCGGCTGCGTCGCGCTCGTTTCGTTCAAGGGGCACGAGCCGCATATCGTGTGGATGGCGTGCATGGGCGTGAGCGGACTGGGGCTTGGCCTCGTTGCGACCAACCTGACGATCTGCTCGCAGCAGATCGTCGCGCGCGATCACCTCGGCGCGGTGACGGCGCTGCTGCAATCGCTGCGGATTTTTGGCGGCATGCTCGGCACCGCGATCACGGGCGCGCTGCTCGGGCATATGTACACGCAGGGCGTGAACCGCTCGCTGGATTCGTACCAGGCGACGCAATGGCTCAAGTCGTTCGCGAGTCCCGATCTGCTGGTCGATCGCAACGAGCAGTCCGCGCTGATCGAGCACCTGGTGGCGGCAGGGCAATCCGGCGATCCGATGATGCACATGGCGCGCGAAGCGCTCATCGCGTCGATTCACATCGGCTTGTCGGTGGCCGCGCTCGCCGCGTTGATCGGGCTATGCCTCGCGTGGTTCGTGCCCGCCGTGCAGGTGACCTATGCCGAGACGGAAGTGCGAGGTGCATGAGCGGCATCCACGGTTTCCGGGTTCGCGGGCCACGGGTTTTGCTATCATGGCTGTATAAATATACAGCCTTCCGTCTCCGATAGCCGTGCCGACCGACGCTCCCGATCCGTTCTATTACCTGTCGAATTTCGAGCGCGCGCTCGCGTGGATCGCCGGCCGTTACGACGATCTGCTCGACGACAGCGAGCGCGCCTTTCTAGGCGCATTCCTGCGCGACGACGCGCGCCTGCCGAAAGCATCGCGCGCGCTACTCGTGCGCATGCTGATGCGCAAAGGCACGCTGTTTCGCACTGGGCGGCTCGCGTATGCGGAAATCGGTTGTCCCGTGCAGGCGGCTGCGCCGCTCGCCGCGCTTGGTTGGGTCGATGCGGACGCGGCCCTGTCGCTCGACGAACTGTTCGCGTGCGCGACGCGCCCCGAACTGCAACGCATGTTCGCTGTTTCGCCCGCGCTCAAGGGCCTGCGCAAGGTCGAGTGGCTCGAAGCGCTGCGCGTCGCGGACTCCGCGCACGCGTTGCAGCGGCGTTATCGCGAATGGGACCCAGCCGCTGACGAAGCCGCGCTGCGCGTGCTCGTCGCGCCGCTGTGCGAGCGCTTCCGGCTGATGTTCTTCGGCAATCTGCATCAGGACTGGTCCGAGTTCGTGCTCGCCGATCTCGGCGTGTACCAGTACGAGCGCGTGGCGTTCGCGCCGTCGTCGCGGGCGTTCCGGCAGCGCGGCGATGTCGACGGTTATCTGGCCTTGCAGGCGTGCCGCGAAGCACTGGAACTGACGGGCGACGCCGCGTTCGACCCGCTGCTCGAAGCCGTCGATGCAATCGATACACAGCACAACCCCTGGCTCGCGTTGCGCCGCGCGAAGCTGCTGTACGCGATCGGCTATCAGGCCGAACGCCGGCGCGACTGGGAGGCGGCGCTGCGCATCTACGAACGCTGCGCCTGGCCGGGCGCGCGGCACAGGCGCATGCGCGTGCTGGAGCGCGGCGGACGCGACGAAGCGGCGCTCGCGCTGGCGCTGCAAGCTGCCGCGCTTCCCGAGAGCGAAGAGGAGCAGCAGCGCGTCGCGCGCATGCTGCCGCGCCTGCAACGGCGGCTCGGCGTCGCCGCGCCAAAACCTGCGGGCGTGCGCGCGGCGCAGCGCGGCATGCTCGAAATGCCGCGTCCACTGGAACCCGTCGCCGTCGAATACGCGGTGCGCGATCATCTGTCCACGCCCGACGCGCCCGTGCACTACGTCGAAAACGCGCTGATCAATTCGCTGTTCGGTCTGCTGTGCTGGGAGCCCGTTTTCGAGGCCGTGCCTGGCGCGTTCTTTCACCCGTTCCAGCGTGGCCCCGCCGATCTGCACGCGCCCGACTTCCGCGCGCGCCGCGCCACGCAATTCGACGCCTGCTTCGCGAAACTGGACAGCAGCGCGTATCGCGAGACGATCCTGCGTCACTTCGAAACCAAAGCCGGCTTGCAATCGCCCTTCGTGTTCTGGGGCATGCTCACGCCCGAGCTGCTGACGCTCGCGCTCGATTGCCTGCCCGCCGCCCATCTGAGGCTATGGTTCGACCGGCTGTTGCTGGATATCCGCGCGAACCGTTCGGGCCTGCCCGATCTGATCCGTTTCTGGCCGCGCGAGCGGCGCTATGAACTGATCGAAGTGAAAGGACCGGGCGATCGTCTGCAGGACAACCAGATACGCTGGCTCGCGTACTGCGTGCAGCACGACATGCCCGTGCGCGTCCTCGATATCCGCTGGACCGGCAGCGCCAGCGATGCGCTCGCCGGTACAACGGACGCGGAGGCGGCATGACCTACGTCGTCGCCGTGCGCACGCTCTGCGAGTTCACCGCGCGGCGCGGCGATCTCGATCTGCGCTTCACGCCCGCGCCGTCGGCGCTCGAAGGCATCGCCGGACATCAGGCCGTGACGGCGCGTCGCGCATCCGGCTACGAAGCGGAGATCACGCTGACGGGTACGCACGGCGGCCTCACGGTGCGCGGCCGCGCCGACGGCTACGACCGGGCGTTGAACCGGCTCGAAGAGATCAAGACGCATCGCGGCGATCTTGAACGGATGCCTGCGAATCATCGGGCGCTGCATTGGGCGCAGGCGCTGGTGTATGGGCATTTGCTGTGCGAGGCGCGCGCGCTCGATGCACTGACGGTCGCGCTCGTGTATTTCGATATCGCCAGCCAGAAGGAAACCGTGCTGACCGAACAGCATACGGCCGCGTCGCTGCGCGCATTCTTCGAGGATCAGTGCGAGCGCTTCGTCGCGTGGGCGGCGCGCGAAGCAGCGCATCGCAATGCGCGCAACACTGCGTTGAACGCGTTGCGTTTTCCCTACGGCGAGTTCCGCAGCGGTCAGCGCGAACTGTCCGTAGCCGTGTTCCGCGCGGCGCGCGACGGGCACTGTCTGATGGCGCAGGCGCCGACGGGCATCGGCAAGACGCTCGGCACGATCTTTCCGCTGCTAAAGGCGTGCGGTGCAGATCATCTCGACCGCGTGTTCTTTCTCACGGCAAAAACGCCGGGCCGCGCGCTCGCACTCGAAGCCATCGAATCCCTGCATCGCGGCGAAGCCGCGCTGCCGTTGCGCACGCTCGAACTCGTCGCGCGCGACAAGGCCTGCGAGCATCCCGACAAATCCTGCGACGGCGACTCCTGTCCGCTCGCACGCGGCTTCTACGACCGTCTGCCTGCCGCGCGCGACACCGCGTTGCAGGCGCGCACGCTCGACCGCGCAGCCGTGCGCGAAGCGGCGCTGGCGCATGGCATCTGTCCGTACTATCTCGCTCAGGAAATGGCGCGCTGGTGCGACGTCGTGATCGGCGACTACAACTACTACTTCGACAGCAGCGCCATGCTATACGCGCTCACGCAGCTGAACGGCTGGCGTGTCGCGGTGCTTGCCGACGAAGCGCACAATCTGCCCGACCGCGCGCGCCGCATGTACAGCGCGACGCTCGATCAGCATGCGTTTCGCGGCGCGCGCCATGCCGCGCCCGCAGCGCTCAAAAAGCCGTTCGATCGCCTGAATCGCGAATGGAATGCGTTGAACCGCGAGCGCCGTGCCGCGTACGAGGTGCTGCCCGACGTGCCGCCAAAACTGCAGTCGGCGTTGCAAAACCTGATCGCATCGATTGGCGATCAGCTTGCGGAAACCCCGCAATCCGTCGATGAAAACGCGCTGCGTTTTTATTTCGACGCACTGCATTTCATGTCGCTCGTCGAGCAGTTCGGCGATCATTCGATCGTCGACGTGACGCTCGACACACCGCACGGCGCAGCCCGCGCGAAGCCCGCCACGCAGATTTGCGTGCGTAACGTGATTCCCGCGCCGTTCCTCAAGCCGCGCTACGCCGCCGCCCGCGCGACGATCGTATTCTCCGGCACGCTCAGCCCGCAGCATTTTTATCGCGACATGCTCGGCCTGCCCGCCGACACCGGCTGGCTCGACGTCGAAGGACCGTTCAGGGCGGAGCAGCTGAATGTGCATGTGGCGCATCACGTGTCGACGCGCTGGCGCGATCGCGAGCGTTCGCTCGAACCGATCGTCGATCTGATCGCGCAGCAGTACGCCGCGCGTCCGGGCAACTACCTCGGCTTTCTGAGCAGCTTCGATTACTTGCAGCGCGTCGCGGGATCGATGCGCGAACGGCATCCGCAGGTGCCCATCTGGACGCAGGAGCCGCGCATGGACGAGCGCGCGCGCGACGCGTTCCTCGCGCGCTTCGCGACGGGCGGCGCGGGCGTGGGCTTCGCGGTGCTGGGCGGCGCGTTTTCGGAGGGCATCGATCTGGTCGGCGAACGGCTCATCGGCGCGTTCATCGCGACGCTCGGCTTGCCGCAGATGAACGACGTCAACGAACAGATGCGCCGCACCTTCGATGCGCAGTTCGGCAACGGCTACGACTATGCGTATCTATATCCGGGCATGCAGAAGGTCGTGCAGGCGGCGGGGCGCGTGATCCGCACTGAGCACGATGCGGGCGTCGTGCATCTGATCGACGACCGGTATCGGCGCGCGGATGTGAAGCGCCTGTTGCCGCGCTGGTGGAAGATAGCGACATAGCAACAAGAACGGGAGACACGCCGTGCGCCCAGGCGAATACCGCTTCACGACGATCTGGCGCGTCGACGCGCCGCTACCGGCCGTCTGGGATGCCATCCACGACCCCGCGCGCTGGCCGCAATGGTGGACCTGCGTCGAGCGCGTGATCGAAGTGGAGCCGGGCGCGAGCGACGGCGTCGGCGCCTTGCATCGCTACACGTGGAAAGGGCGCTTGCCGTATCGCGTCGCGTTCGACATGCGCGTGACCCGCGTCGAGCCGTTCGCCGCCCTCGAAGGCGAAGCGTGCGGCGACGTCGAAGGAACGGGGCGCTGGCAGTTCTCGACGCACGGCGAAGCGACGGTGGTGCGCTACGAATGGCGCGTACGCACGAAGCGCGGCTGGATGAACCTGCTTGCGCCGATCGCGCGCCCGTTCTTCAAATGGAATCACGACTACGTGATGCAGCGGGGCGGCGAAGCGCTGGCCGATCTGCTCGACGCGCGGCTGCTCGGCGTCGAACATTCGTCGTGAGGCGGGCAGGCGGGGGCCGCGTCACGGAAGCTCAGTGCCGCGCCACCTTCGACGACGGCTTTTGCGCCTGTTGCGGTCCATCCGGCACATTCGACGGGCGCGGCGGCCCTTCGAGGTCGTCGTTAGCGGAATCGGAACCGCCTTGCGCGGGACTGGCCGTGATCAGCAAACTGCGCTGCGGATTCGCGATCTCGATGCCCTTCGCGCGGAACGTCTCGACGATGCGCCGGTTGAATTCGCGCTGCACGGGCCAGCGCGACGAGTCGCGGCATTGAATCTGGCCGGCGAGCGTGACGGACGCGCCGTCGACGGCATCGACGCCCCAGAAGCTGAAGTCCGACAGAATGCCGTCCTTGAACTGCTCGTCGTCGCGCAGCGCGGCGCCGATTTCCTTGAGCGTCGCGATGGCGAGGTCGACGTCCTCGCCGTACGCGATGCTGACGCGAACGGCGGCGTTGCCGAGTCCGCGATTCGTATTGTTCACCGTCGACACCGAACTGAACGGCACCGTGTACAGCGAGCCGTCGCCGCCGCGCAGGCGCACCGTGCGGATAGACAGATATTCGACCGTGCCGGAGACGCCCGCGAGCGTCACCCAGTCGCCGACCTGCATCGCGTTTTCCATCAGCAGGAAAATGCCCGTGATGAAATCCTGCACGAGCTTTTGCGAACCGAAGCCGAGCGCGACGCCGAAGATACTCGCGCTCGCCAGCAGCGGCGCCGTGTTCACGCCAAGCTCGCTCAAACCCGTCATCACGACGACCAGCGCAATCACGACGAACAGCGCCGAGCGCAGCATCGGCACCAGCGTGCGCAGCCGCGCGGCGCGCATCAGGTCGCCGCTTTTGGTCCACTGCGCGAGGCGTTTTTCGACGGAGACGTTCGCGATCTCCCATACCACCAGCGCAATCACGGCCGACACGCAGATCGTCACGATGGCCGACGTCAAGCGGTGGCCGATCGCACCGGGCCGGAAGAACTGCCACACGTCGAGTCCCCACAGCTGCAGCAACACGAGCGCGGTGACAACCACCACGAGCGCGGAGATGACGCGCCGGATCAATGGGTAGTAGCGGTACGCGTGCTGATGCACCAGCGAACGCTGCTCGCCTTCTTCGACATGAAAGAGCCGCCCGAGCGCGCCGAACAGCACGATCGCCACCACGCGCGCACCCACCAGCACGGCGAGCGACAGGCCGCCCAGATGCAGCAGCGTGCGGTAGCCGTTGTGCACGTCGAGCGCCCACACGAACCACAGCGCCATCACGATGAACACGGCGACCCACGCCCACATGTCGATCAGGCCGTGCGCGAGCATCGTCACGGTGCGCTGGCTGTCGGCGTCCGTCTCGCCGGTGCGCTCGCGCAACAAGGCGGAAATCGGCGCGCGGCATTGCAGGATCATGATCGACACCATCACATGCCCGACCAGCGCCAGCAGCTTGACGAGGGGCAGATGCGCGGCGTCGCTCAGGCCGAGCGCGGTGGCGATCTGGATCATCGCGCCTCCCGCGCCGATCACGCTGACCACGCGTATCACCCAGCGCTGCATGAACAGCGCCCAGCTATCGGGCACGCGCAGCAGGCGCAGCCCCGGCGCGTCCGGCTGCAGGAAAAAGCCTGCGGCGATCACGATCGCGCGGCAAATCATGTACAGGTCGATCAGTCCGTTGAGCGCCGCGTCCTGAACCGTGCCGTCCTCGGTGAAGATCGACATCAGCGCGCTCGCGGCCGCGACGAACACGACGAGCGGCAGCACCCGCAACAGCAGTTGCAGCGCCGCGCTTGGCAAACGCTGCAGCGTGGTCCAGTGATGTTCCGCCTGGCGCTTGCTGCGGGCTTCTTTTTGCTGGTTGCCGGGGTTGTCGGGCCTGGGCTGCGACGATTCGGCCGACGCCCGGGGCGGCGTCGACATCGACGGCGCGGCCGGGCTCGCCGCGACGCCGGCTGCCGCCTGCGCTGCGGCGGTTTCCGCGGCTTCGGCGGTTTCAGCGGTTTCGGCGTTCGCGGCATGATCCGAGGCTGCGGCTTCGCGTGCGTGCTCGCGCGCTTCGCGAGCCTCACGTGCCTCGCGCCGCAAGATGATCGCGGCGCGCGCCCGGCGCAACAGCCTGCGCGCCAGCCATTCGAGCGCGATTGCGGGCAGCAGCGTGCCGATCAGCGCGAGCAGCACGCTGAACACCTTGGCGCGCTCGTGCGGATCGGAAAGCTGCACGTTCCACCAGTAGCGGGCCGACGATGTGTCGAGCAGCACGGCGACCGAGCGTTTGAGGTTCATGCCGCCTTCCGTGATCCAGTGCGCGCCCTGGCGCACCAGCTGCGACGCGAGCCCGTTCGATTTGAACGCGGCGGGCACGCTCGCGCCCGACGCCGCGTCCGCCGCCGATGCACCCGACACGGGTGCGGCGGGCGTCGCGAGCGCGCCTGCCGCGGCGATGGCCGTCAGCGTGTCTTCGATCTGCGCGCGCTTTTTGGGGTCGTTCAGCACCTGCAGCGCCTGGCGGGCCTGGTCGGGCGTGAGCGTGACGGTGGTGGCGGACGCGCCGGACGCGCTGGTCGTCGCCGTCACGGCGGAGAAGGCGGGCGCGCAGAACAGCGCGAGCAGGCAGAGCAGGAGAAATTTGCGCATGTAGGGCCGGTGGGCGGCGGCGATGCGCGTACGGCTGGACGCGATGCGGCGCCGGGAGCCACCACGATTCGACTGGAAAATAAAGCGACCCTCGCGGCGCACGATAAGTTCCGCAAAGCAGCGAATCCGATCATCCAATGCGCATGAATGCGTGCGATGCACGCTTTTTCGTGTTTTTTTGTGCTGATGGGGAGTGCGGCGGCGTCGCTGGCGCTTGGTGCGCGTTACGCGTGAGCGGGCTTGCCGAGCGTCCCGCCGACAACTTCCGTGAAGGTCCGTTCTTCGCGCAGGATGAAGCGCCTGGCCTGCGCCATGGCGAAGTTTTCGACCGCTGCGGGATCGGTGCGCAGCCTCGCGCGATACGCTTCGTAAGCGGCGAGGCTGTCGAACGCAATCAGGCCCCACGCGATGTCGTTCGTCCCTTCGTACGGCAGGAAATAGCCGAGCAGATGGCCGCCGCAGCGCGGAATGATATCTCCCCAGTTCTCGGCGTATTGCCTGAACGCTTCGCGCTGGAACGGATCGATCTGATAGCGGATGAAACAGGTGATTGTCATGGAGACTCCCGTCGTGGTTGCCGTGGGATGGCTGACGGTCAGTATCCGTGACGCGTGGCGCGCGATGTTTCAGGCTGGGTGGAAGTGTCGATGTGCCTTGCGCTACGGCTCGCCTCGCGGCTTCGGCTGGCCGCGAATCGTGGCCGCTGCGCAGGCCGCGCCCAGCAGCGCGCATAGGGCCGACACCAGCGCGACGGCGCGCAACCCCGCGTCGATCGCATCGGACTGTGCGGCGACGATCTCGGCAGGCACAGCATGCGCGCCCGCCATCGCGTCCGGTTCGAGCTGACCCTCGCGATGCAGATCGGCGGGAATGTGCAGCTGTTCGAGCCGCATCGACAGCGCCGCGTCGTGCGACCAGACGAACACGATGCCGAGCACCGCGATCGCCAGCAGGCTCGCGATCCGCGCGACGGCATTGTTGATGCCGGACGCGACCCCCGTGCGCGCGGCGGCAACGGACGTCATCACGGTTGTGGTGAGCGGCGCGACCGTGACGGTCATGCCGAGGCCGAGCACGGCGAGGGCGGGGAAATAGCTCGTCCAGTAGCGCGCGCGGTCGATATCGAGCCAGCCGGGCAGCGCGAGCAGCGCAAAGCCGGCTGCCGCGATCACAGGCCCTGCCGTCAGCAGCCGGCGCGCGCCATAACGCGCCGCCAGCCCGCCAGTGAAGCGCGACAGCACGCCGATCACGACGGGCACGGGCAGCAGCGCCGCGCCCGCCTGCGTCGCCGTATAGCCGTGCGCGCGAATCAGCGTGAACGGCAGAAAGAACAGCGCGCCGCCCAGGCCGAAATACAGCAGCAGCGTCACGAGGTTCGCGCCGCTGAAATCTCGCGAATGAAACACATCGAGCGGCATCATCGGGTCACGGCTGCGCGCCTCGATGGCGACGAACGCGACGCACAGCGCCAGCCCGCCTGCTATCAGGCCGTTCACGATCGCATCGCCAAAACCATGCGACGAAGCGAGCGTGAGTCCGTAGGTCAACAGGCCGAGCCCCAGTGCCGCCGTCAGCGCGCCCGGCAAGTCGAGTCGCTGTGCAGCGCCTTCGCCGCGGCTGGCCGGTATCGACAACAGCGCGAGCGCAACCGTGACGGCCGCAATCGGCACGTTCAGATAGAAGATGGCGCGCCACGAGAACGCGTCGACCAGCCAGCCGCCCGCGACAGGACCGAGCGCCGACGTGATCGCGCCGAAGCCGGCCCATGTGCCGATCGCGCGGCCGCGCTCGCGTTCGTCGAACACGGTGCCGATAATCGCGAGGCTTCCCGGAACCAGCAGCGCCGCGCCTGCGCCTTGCACGGCGCGCGCCGCGATCAGCGCGGCGGGCCCCGGTGCGAGGCCGCAGGCCGCTGACGCCACCGTGAACAGCACGATGCCCGCGACGAACACGGTGCGCCGCCCGAGCTTGTCGCCCAGCGCGCCGCCGACCAGCACGAGCGACCCGAGCAGCAGCAGATACGCGTTGACGACCCATTGCATCGCCGCGACGCTGGCGCCGAGCTCGCTCTGAATGGCGGGCAGCGCGACGTTGACGACCGAGCCGTCGATGAACGCCATGCTGGAGCCGAGTATCGTCGCGCCGAGCGCAAGGCGCTTGCGGCGGCACGGCATCCCGGCGGCGGGTTGCGCGCGGATCGCGAGATCGTCGCAGGGACTGGCCTGGGCAGGGAAGGCGTGCGGCTTGTCGCGCGCATGATTCAGAGAAGCGTGGTCGGACATGACGGGTGTCCACTCCATTGCGGTGCGATCGACAATGCAATGGACACGTCAGGCGCCACGCCGTTCAGCAATAACTGGATGACGCGACGGCCGCCGCGCGACGCAGCGGAAGAAAACCAACGGAAGAAAGTCGGGAGAACAACCGAAGCGGAACAACAGCGAACTCAGCCCACCGGCATCGCTGCGACGGCGCGCGGCCTGTGCGAGCCCGCATCACTGTCGTCGCTGTCGTCCGCGCCGCCTGGATCGGATGAGCCGTCCGTGGCGCCATCGGTGCGGCCTTCGCCGCTGCGGCGCATCGAGCGCATGGCGTTCGCGTCCGGGTTCATACGGTTTGCGTTCATCAGCCGGTAGAGCGTCGCGCGCGACACGCCGAGGTCGGCCGCCGCGCCCGACAGGTTGTGCCCGTGCCGCCGCAGCGCTTCTTCGATCGCCTCGATTTCCGCCTGGGTGCGGATTTCGGCGAGCGTCTTCGCGCGCGCGCCCGACACTTCCGGCAAGCCGAGATCGGTTTCCGTGATGAAGCGTCCTTCCGTCATCACGACTGCGCGCCGCACGCAGTTGATCAGTTCGCGCACGTTGCCGGGCCAGTCGTAATTCGACATCGAGACGACCGCGCCGCTGGAAAAGCCGCGAATCTTGTGCGTGCCGTCCTGCTTGTACATGCTGAGCGCATAGTCGGCGAGCAGGCGGATGTCGCTGCCGCGTTCGCGCAGCGGCGGCTCGTCGAGC
Organism: Paraburkholderia sp. XV; assembly: GCF_020177535.1. Lineage (NCBI taxonomy): Bacteria > Pseudomonadati > Pseudomonadota > Betaproteobacteria > Burkholderiales > Burkholderiaceae > Paraburkholderia > Paraburkholderia sp. XV. Next base: position 15,998 of record NZ_JAGUUD010000011.1, read on the forward strand.
CGCAGCACGCACAGCCGGTGATACAGGTCGGCGCGGAAGCGCCCGTCCTTCACGGCGGCTTCCAGATTCACGTGCGTCGCCGAGATCACGCGCACGTCGACCTTGACGGAGGTATTGCCGCCCAGGCGCTCGATCGTGCCTTCCTGCAGGAAGCGCAGCAGCACGGCCTGGCATTCGTGCGGCATGTCGCCGATTTCGTCGAGGAACAGCGTGCCGCCATGCGCATGCTCGATCCGGCCGATCTTGCGTTGCAGCGCACCCGTGAAGGCGCCGCGCTCATGGCCGAACAACTCGGCCTGCAACAGGGTAGGCGGAATCGCCGCGCAATTGATCGCGACGAAGGCCTGTTGCGCGCGCGCCGAGCCGTCGTGCACCGCGCGCGCCGTCAGTTCCTTGCCCGTGCCCGATTCGCCCGCGATGAACACCGGCGCGTCTGTCTGCGCGCACTTGTCGATGCGGCGATACAGCTTTTGCATCGGCTCGCAATGGCCGACCATGCCGTGCGCGCCGAGCGACGGCTGCGGCCGGAAGCTCGCGCGGCGCAGATTCGACAGGCCGTGTGCGTGGCCGAGCGCGAAGATCAGCCGGTCGTTCATGCACGGCGCGGTGACGAAGTCGAAGCAGTAATCGAGGATGAAGCGGCTGGTGAGGTCGTCGGTGGCATGGCCGGGCGCGATTTGCGCGATCCAGTTCGCCTCGCCGTGACGCATGCAGGCTTCGAGCGCCGACAGCTGCTGCTGCGTGACATCGTCGGGCAGCGTCACGAGGCCGACCTTGATGTCGCCGCGATCGAGCAGTTTCTCCGCAGCGGCCGTGGTTCTGGCGTGCACGACCTGCCATCCGGCCGCGCCGAGAAAGGCTGCGAGTGCTTCGTCGGGCGTCGGGGCCATACAAAGCACAGTGCGGTCAGAAGCGCCCGTTGTGGAAGTGGAATTCATGTTACCCCCGGGTGTGGACGTCGCCCTTGCGCGTCGCGCAGCAAGGTCAGTGATCCTTGTACTACGGCAAAACGATGCGGTGTTTTGAGGGTTCGCCTGAGTGAACCCCATCATTTTTCACCTTCTTGTATATGCGGGTCATGAGTGCCGCAATGTCTCCATGCGCTTGCGCTGCATACATGCTTCGCAACGCGAAGTTATCGTCGCATGAAATGCACGGTGAAAACAAAGATAAATGAATGGGTAGGGGCTTTGTATAAGCGTAAATCTGGATGCAGATGCCGCCGTCCTGCAATTTCTACCGGCGCTTAAATCGTTTGCGACCTGTCTCGCCCGCCGCTGCGCGCCAGCGGTCCTCACACGCGACAGCCTTGCTGCACAAGGCTGTCGCTCGTCGGCAGCCGTGCTTTTCCCGCCGTCTCAACTCTGCGACACATTCGACGACCGGTTCTCCAGACCTCGTGGCAGGGCCCTGTGACCGGTATTTCTGACCGGGAGCCCAATGGCATCGGGCCTGGCGGCCCGATTGATCGCATCTTTGAGCGCGCGCCGACGGCAATGTGACCTGGCGAACGCCCGCGCCGCGCCGCGAATTCACGTTACGGTTTCGCAACATTGCGAACGGCAGGCCTCCCGAAAACCACCTGACGCTCAAGCCCGATCACGGCCCGACAAGGGTTTGCGGGCACATGGCATACCCGTTGCGATATGGCAGTCACGACGAAAGCGCTGCTGCCGGAAAGCAAGGCCAAAGGAAGTCTCCGGCAACAGCACAGAACTTCGCAGTCGCGGCCGGGGTTTGCCAGATGCGGCTGTGGGGGCGGCGGAGCCAATGGGGGGCGGACGTCGGCAGAAAGTGGCGCGAATGGTTCGTACGACGTACGGCCATTCGCGACCATGACGACACCTTCGCGGCACCTGCCGGTTGTATCCGTCCGAAAGGGCGGTTTTGCGGCTCAATGCGCATGGGGCGCGGCGGCCATGTGACATCTCATTTCCTACGGGGGAAACCATGAAGAACGCAATCAACCAGTTTCTGCGTGAAGAAGACGGCGTGTCGGCAATCGAATACGGGCTGCTGGCCGGGCTTATCGCCGTGGCGATCGTCTCGACGGTGGGCCTGATCGGCACCAACCTGAACCGCGTCTTTGGCTACATCAAGGACAAGCTGGTCGGCATCACGCAACCGACCTGAGCGTGGCCGGGTCCAGTTCGCATCAGTCCACATCTCAACGGGGAAGACCATGAAAAATGCAGTTCAGAACTTTCTGCGCGAAGAAGACGGCGTTTCGGCAATCGAATACGGATTGCTGGCCGGATTGATCGCGGTGGCGATCGTCGCGACGGTCGGGCTGATCGGCACCAATCTCGACCGCGTATTCGGCTACGTCAAGGACAAGCTGGTAAGCATCACCCAACCGTCCTGATCCAGGCTGTTTCGCGTTCGCGTCACCCGGCCGCTGCCGGGCCACGAAACATGGTCGATCGAGGCCGGCAGCGGCAAACAGAAAAGTCGATTCAACCAGCGGAGCTTTCGATGAACGGTGTGCCTTTTCCAGTGGGTCCGTGCGTGTTGGCGCTGGTCGTGATTGCAGCGATCTACGACCTCCACGCGCGGCGCATTCCGAACTGGCTGATCGTCATCGGTCTGGGCGCGGGGCTCGTCGTTCAGTGCGCGCTGCATGGCGCGATCGACGGGATGCTGTTGTGGGCGGGCGGCACGCTGACGGGCGGCGCCGTGCTCCTGCCGGGTTATCTGCTGCGGATGATGGGGGCGGGCGACGTGAAGCTGATGGCGGCAGTCGGATGTTTTTGCGGCGCGAGCGGCGCTTTCGAAGCCGCGCTGATGGTGTGCATGGTCGGTGGCGTTTGGGCGCTGGCGGAGATGTTGCGGCATCGGCAGATGCGCGCCGGGTTGCACAACATGGCTGCCGTGCTGATCGACGTGTCGATGCCTGCGGACGGCGCGCCGCGCGACAGCGGGCAGGGCACGGGCAACACGGGCAACACGGGCAACACGGGCAACACGAGAACGAGACGGCCGACGACGGGCACGCTGCCGTACGGCGTGGCCATTGCAATCGGCACGATGCTGTCGCTGTTCATGAACGTATGACGCAGCGGCAAGCAACAAGAAAGAACAAGGAATCACGCAGCACGGGGCAAGAACAACAGGATGACTACGGGGAAGCAGTGACGGGGCCAGCAGGCAAATCAGGGCAGGGCGGCAGTGCATAACGACAAACAGCGTGACCAACCGGGAACAAGCGGCGAACGGCGAACAACAGTCGAAGCCCACCGGAGCGCAGCATAAAACGCAGCAGCAGTGGCAAGAGAAACAGCGGCACAGAGCCTTCGCAGAAAGGCTTGAAGCAAATCCAGGAACGGGGTGTGGACGCGGGGTCGTCCACCTGGAAAGAGCCTTCGCAGGAAGGCCGGCCAGATACGGGGGAAGTGATGAAGACGAACGATTCAGGCCGCAAGACGGCCAATGCCAATACATCGGCAACACGGGGGAGCCGTCCCGCATCGGCGGACAAAGGCTGCGGCATCGAGACCGGCACCATGAACCGGCCAGACCGCACGGAGGCAGCGTCCACGGCGTACGCAATGTACTACGTGGACGCGGCGCCGGAACTGCTCTACACGACCGATCCCGCCATCTATCTGCGTCAGCGCGCGCTGCTCACGCCAGCGGGCCGGCTGGAGCGCGAATACGCGCTGCAAGCGCTGCTCGAGGAACTCGTCGTCGCGCAGTGGCTGGCGAAGCGCGAAGCGCAACGCCGCGCGCAGCAAGCCGCGCCGTTGCAGGCCGCCTTGCAGCTGCCCGCATACCAGCGCGCCGCAAGCACGGACGAAGACGACGCGCACAGCCCGCCGGACCGCGACCGCGATCTGATGGACTGACGGACAGACTCGCTGCGCAATCCCTGCAACACGATCCCTAGAGCGCCGTCGCCGACGGCGAGAGTCAGGAGAACGACATGAAGAACGCTCGCGCGTTGGTGATGTTGGTCGTCGCGACGGCGGCCGGTCTTGCGGCCGTGGTGTTCGCGTCGCGCTGGATGATCCAGCAATCGTCGACGACCACAACCAAGGTGGTGATCGCATCGGCCGACATGAGTCTCGGCCAGCGCGTGTCCCCCGACATGCTGAAGGTATCCGACTGGCCAGCCGGCAGCGTGCCGGCAGGCACCTTCAACGACGTCAAAAAGCTCGAAGGCCGCGTGCTGAAGACGAGCCTCGCGCGCGGCGAGCCCGTGCTCGAGGCGAAGCTCTCGCCCGTCGGCACGGTCGGCGGGCTGTCGGCCGTCATCAACGAGGGCAAGCGCGCGATCACCGTGCGGGTGAACGACGTGATCGGCGTCGCGGGCTTCGCGCTGCCGGGCAATTACGTCGACATTCTCGTCAACACCGAGAAGGACAACAAGGACGGCACGGCGACGGGACGCGACCAGAACATCTCGAAGATCGTGCTCGAAAAGATCCTCGTGCTGGCCGTCGCGCAGGAAGCGGGCCGCGACGAAACCAAACCCAAAGTGGTCGATGCCGTGACGCTCGAAGTCACGCCCGAGCAGGCCGAGAAGATCGACCTCGCGCGCAGCATCGGCTCGCTGTCGCTGGTGCTGCGCAACCAGGTCGATCCGCAGGACGCGACCACGGCGGGCGCGACCAAGGCTTCGCTGCTGAAGATTCCCGTCGCCGTGCCGCCCGCGCCCGCCGCGCCCGCGCCGAAGCCGGTGGTGCGCAAGATCGTTGCGCGGGCGCCGTCGAACTGCGTGAGCGTGATCGACGGATCGCAGGCCAGACAGGAATGCTTTTGAGCGGCACGTAATCGAGAACCGCGCGGGCATAGACCCAGGCGCGAACCGCAAGCCGTGACGAGACCGGACCACGGCGCCAATACGGGGGAAGGACATGAATGCCACAGAGAACCAGCGCGCGCATGCAAGGCGTGAGCGCGACACGACGCAAGCCGCTACGTCCGCGCGCCGCTCACGCCTCGCGCAGGCCAGCGCCTGCGGCCTGATCGGCGCCGCGTTGTGGGCGCTGCCTGCCGCGCAGGCCGCGAGCCAGGAGGCCGGCCTGCCGGGCCAGGCACCGTTGCCGATGAGCATGGCGTCGAACGGCGGCGCCGTGCATCTGACGATCGGCATGAGCGGCGCCGCGCCAGCCGGTGCAGCTGGCATGACGCAAGGCGCGCGGGGCCCGAACTGCACGGGCACGATCGCCGATCACCAGAGCGTGACGATTCCCGTCGGCAAGTCGTTGATGGTCAACATCCGCGAGTCGGTGAAAACGCGCACGGTCGGCAATCCGTCGATCGTGCAGGCCATGCTCGTGTCGCCGCAAACGCTCTATCTGCTCGGCACCGACGTTGGCACCACCAACATGATCGTGCAGGGCAGAAGCGGCACCTGCACGATCATCGACGTCGCCGTCGGCGCCGATCCGGGCGGCCTGCAGCAGACGCTCGCCGTGTTGATGCCCGAAGAGACGGGCGTGCAGGTCAAGGCCGCCGCCGACACGCTCGTGCTGACAGGCACCGTCTCCGATTCGGTGAAGGCCGAGCGCATCGTCGACCTGGCGCGCGCCTACGTGTCGCGCCAGACTTCGCCCGTGCCCGTCGCCGCGCCCGCCAACGCGGCAGGCGCCCAGGGCGGCGCGATGATTCCCGCCGTGATGAAGACGGCGGGCGCCTCGGGCAACGGCAACAACGAACGCATCGTCAACATGATGCACGTGGCCGCGCCGCAGCAGGTCATGCTCGAAGTGAAGGTCGCCGAAGTGTCGAAGACGCTGATCGACCAGCTCGGCATGGCCGCCAACATCCAGGGCGGCACGGGCAGCTGGAGCTTCGGCCTGCTGGCCGATTTCCTGTCGGGCGGCATGGCCGCGCTGATCGGCTCGAAGGCGAACAACAAGCCGCTGAACTTCGCGTTCGACGCACAGAAAACCGACCAGCTCGTCAAGGTGCTCGCCGAGCCAAACCTGATGGCGATCAGCGGCCAGGAAGCGAGCTTTCTCGCGGGCGGCAAGGTGTTCATCCCGGTGCCGCAAAGCAACGGCGCGGCGGGCTCGACGATCATCCTGCAGGAAGAAACGTTCGGCGTCGGTTTGACCTTCACGCCGACCGTGCTCGATAACGGCCGCATCAATCTGAAGGTCTCGCCGGAAGTGTCGGAACTGTCGCCGACGGGCGTCGCCGTGACGGCGGGCACCGTCAGCACGACGGCCGTGCTGCCCCTCATCACCACCCGCCGCGCGTCGACCACGCTGCAGGTGTACGACGGCCAGAGCTTCGCGATCGGCGGCCTGATGAAGAGCAATGTGACGGGCACGCTCAAGGGCCTGCCCGGCCTCGGCGAAGTGCCCGTGCTCGGCGCGCTGTTCCGCAGCACGAACTTCCAGGAGGACAAGACGGAACTCGTGTTCGTCGTGACGCCGCGTCTTGCGAAACCGCTGCCGCAGAACTATCCGCTGCCCACCGATCACTTCGGCAAGGTCACGGAAGCGGGCGTGTTCTTCACGGGCAACATGGAAGGCAAGAAGCCGCAGCCTGCCGCCGAGCCGGCGACGCCGTCGACGGGTGCCGCGATCCCGTCGCCCATCCCCGTCAAGGGTGGCGCGATTGCGGCGGCTGGCGGCACGGCGGCACCCGTGGTCCTGACGCCCATCATCACCTCGCAAGGCACGACGGCGCCGTCGCCCGTGCCGGCGCCCGAGCGCACCCAGCCCGCGTCGGACGCGATCCGCGCGCCTGCCACGCCGCGCTCGACGGGCAGCGGCAGCGCGGGCGACGGATCGGGGCCCGTCACGCGCACCGAACCGGCGGACGGCACCGTGCATGCGGCCGCCGTGCAGACGGCGAGCGTGAGCGTGCAGCCTCTGTCGACGCAACCCGCGACGCAACCCGCGCCGTCCGGCACCCAGCAAGCACGCGAAAGCAACGACGAGCGCCGCACGCAGTGAGCGCGACTTGCCTCTGACGAACACCGGGAGACCGACATGAAAACCATCCAGACATTGATCCGCGCGTCGCTGTGCGCAGCGGCCAGCTTGACGCTCGCCGGCTGCCTGACCTCGACGCCGCACTGGGACGAGACGTTCGGCAGTTCCGTCTCGCAGCTGAAGGAAATGCAGACGCTGAATCCGAACGCGGGCATGAACACCGACCCCGTGGCGGGCGTCGACGGCCCGACAGCCCATGCAATCCAGAAGAATTACGCGAAGTCGTTCACGACGCCGCCGCCGCCCATCAACGTGTTCGCGGTCGGCTTGCCCGGCTCGAACTGACCGGGTGCGCCGCACGCGCGGCGCGAGCGCCACCGTGATCGCAATTCGCAATTCGCAATTCGCAATTCGCAATTCGCAACCGCAACAGAAACGACGCACGACACCCACGCCCCGCACGCGGAGACTGAACATGATCGACATCCTCCTCATCTCATCGGGCCCAGACCGCTCGCGCCAGATCGAGCAACTGCTGGAAGGATGCGGCGTCGCGCATCGCGTGCGGGCCGTGCACGGCTCGGTGCGGCATCTGCGCGCGCACGCGGCGTCCATCAAGTCGGCGGATCTGCTGATCGTCGACGATGTCGGTCTTGAACCGCAAGACATGGCGTCGATCGAAGAAGCCGTCTCGCACGTGCCGCAACTGAGCTGCATGCTGGTCACGCCCGCGCCATCGACCGCGCTGCTGATGGCCGCGATGCGCGCAGGCGTGCGTCACGTGCTGCCGTGGCCGCTCGACGCGCAGGCGTTCGCCGCCGAGCTTTCGCACGTGTGGGGCAAGAAGACGGCGGGCGCGCGCCGCGAAGGGCGCGTCGTGGCGCTGACGTCGTGCAAGGGCGGCACGGGCACGAGCTTCATCGCAATGAACCTCGCGCATGCGCTCGCGACGCAGCGTGGCAAGCGCGTGCTGCTCGTCGATGCGAACCAGCAGTTCGCCGACGCGAGCCTGCTGATGTCGGACCTGACGCCCGCCGCGACGCTCGCCGATCTGTGCGCGCAGATCGACCGGCTCGACAACGCATTTTTCGACGCCTGCGTGATGCACGTGAACGACAACCTCGACGTGCTGGCGGGCGCGGGCGACCCGATCCGCGCCGGCGAGCTGCGCCCCGCGCAGCTCGAACGCGTGCTGACGCTCGCGCGCGCGCAGTACGACGCGGTGATCGTCGATCTCGGTCTCGGCATCAATCCGCTCGCGATCCACGTGCTCGACCAGAGCGACCGCATCTGCATGCTGGTGCGCCAGAGCGTGCTGTATCTGCGCACGGGCCGCCGCATGCTCGATATCTTTCACGAGCTCGGCTACGCGACAGGCAAGGTCAGCGTGCTGGTGAACCAGTACGACAAGCACGCGCCCGTCAACCTGCAGGCGTTCGAGCAGAGCTTCGGCGTGGGCGTCGCGCATCGCTTCGCGCGCGACGACAAACATGCAGGCGCGGCGCTCGATCAGGGGCTGCCCATCATGAGCATCGCGAAGGGCAGCGCGCTCGCGCAGGACATCGTCGCGTTCGCGCACACCTTGTGGCCCGCGCCGCAGAAAGAGAAGAAGGGCGGCCTCGCGCGCCTCTTCGCGCCGAAGCCGCGCGACGTGCCGCAACTGAAGACGAATCATTGACGCCGGGTAATTGACGAGAAGCGGCACACACCAGGACCGGGGAGCGACACCATGTCATTGCGCGATCAACTGAAACTGCAGAGCGGATCGATGCCGTTCGACGCGGCGGCTGCCGCCACGGCCGGCAACAGCGCCGAAAGCATCGCCGCGCGCCGCGCGTATCAGCAACTGAAGATGAACGTGCACGAGAAGATCATCGACCGTGTCGAACTCGACAAGCTGCAACGCCTCACGCCCGAGCAGATCAAACGCGAGCTCGCGCAACTGGTCGAGCGGATCGTCGACGAAGACAAGATTCCGATGAACGAACTCGAGCGTCGCCGGCTCGCCCTGGACGTGCACGACGAAATGTTCGGCCTCGGCCCGCTCGAACCGCTGCTCGCCGACCCGAGCGTGTCGGACATCCTCGTCAACACGCCGCGCCACGTGTACGTGGAGCGGCACGGCAAGCTCGAACACACCGACATCACGTTCTTCGACGATGCCCACCTGATGAAGATCATCGAGCGCATCGTGTCGCGCGTCGGCCGGCGTATCGACGAATCGACGCCGATGGTCGACGCGCGCCTGCCCGACGGCTCGCGCGTCAACGCGATCATTCCGCCCTCCGCGATCGACGGGCCGCTCGTGTCGATCCGGCGCTTCGCTGTGAATCCGCTGAAAGTGGACGACATGGTGAAGAACCAGAGCTTCACGCCCGCCATGGCGCAACTGCTCGAAGCGCTCATCAAGGCCAAGCTCAACGTGCTGATTTCGGGCGGCACGGGCAGCGGCAAGACGACCATGCTGAACCTGCTGTCGGGCTTCATTCCGAACGACGAGCGCATCGTCACGATCGAGGACGCCGCCGAACTGCAACTGCGCCAGGAGCACGTGCTGCGGCTGGAAACGCGCCCGCCCAATATCGAAGGCAAGGGCGAGATCTCGCAGCGTTCGCTGGTGCGCAACGCGCTGCGGATGCGTCCCGACCGCATTGTGCTAGGCGAAGTGCGCGGCGCCGAAGCGCTCGACATGCTGCACGCGATGAACACGGGCCACGAAGGATCGATGGCGACGCTGCACGCGAACACGCCGCGCGACGCGCTCACGCGCCTCGAAAACATGGTCGGCATGGCGGGCCTGACGATGCCGATCAAGGCGATGCGTCAGCAGATCGCATCGGCGATCACGGTGGTCGTGCAGGCATCGCGCCTGACGGATGGGCGCCGCAAGCTGATGAGCATCTCGGAGATCACCGGGATGGAAGGCGAAATCATCAACATGCAGGAAATCTTCACCTTCAAACGCACGGGCGTGGCAGAAGACGGCACGGTCAAGGGCTACTTCTGCGCGACGGGCGTGCGGCCCAAGTTCGCCGACCGCCTCGCTGCGTTCGGTCTTGCGTTGCCGGATCAGATGTTCGATCCGACGCGGCGTTTCGAAGTCTGACGCCCGGGAGGCGGAGATGGATACGACACTGCTCGCTTTTGCCGTTCTCGGCTTCGTCGCGATCGTGCTGCTGATCGAGAGCGCGTACCTGTACTGGAACAGCCGCCACGGCCCGGTCGTCAAGCGCACCGACGCGCGCATTCGTGCGATGTCGGCGGGCGGTCACATCGGCGGCGAACAGATGTCGATTCTCAAGCAGCGCCTGCTGAGCGAATCGCCGGCCCTCACGCGCATGCTGATGCGCGTGCCGCGCGTGCATCGGCTCGATCTGTATCTGCAACAGTCGGGGTTGACGTGGTCGGTGGGGCGCTTCGTCGGCTACACGGCCGCGTTCGGGTTCGCGGCGCTCGTGTTCGGCGTGGGCGCGATGCATCTGCCGCTTGCGGTTTCGCTGGTGGTGGCGGGCGCGGCCGCGCTGCTGCCGTTCGTGTATCTGCGCGGCAAGCGCGCGAAGCGCATCGTGCAACTCGAACGGCAGTTGCCCGATGCCGCCGATCTGATCGCCCGCGCGCTGCGCGCCGGCCATTCGTTTCCCGCCGCGCTCGGCATGGTGGGCGACGAGTTGCCCAATCCGCTGGGCGGCGAGTTTCGCATCGCCTTCGATGAAATCAACTACGGCGTGTCGATGAACGATGCGCTGATGAATCTGGTCAGCCGCGTGCCCGTCGAAGACGTGCGCTACTTCGTGATCGCCGTGTTGATCCAGCGCGAGGCGGGCGGCAATCTCGCCGAGATTCTCGGCAACATCGCTGGCATCATCCGCGAACGGCTCAAGCTGCTCGGCAAGGTACGCGTGCTGTCGGCGGAAGGGCGGCTGTCGGCGTGGATTCTGGGGCTGCTGCCGTTCGTCGTGATCGCCGCGCTGTCGGTGTTGAACCCCGACTACTGCAAGGTGTTCTGGGAAGACCCGACGGGCCAAAAGATCGCGGGCCTCGGGCTGGGGATGATGTTCTTCGGCATTCTGTGGCTGCGCAAGACGGTGCGCATCCGCGTGTAGCAGCCGGGCAGCGACTCGAACAGATAAGCAACGCAATAACACGGGGAAATCATGGAAACCGAACAGCTTGCCCTGCTGGCCGCGATGTTCGCGATCGTGTTCGGCGCGGCGTGGAAGGCCATGTCGCTGCTGCGTCCCGATCCGCTGAAACGCCGTATCGACGGGATTGCGGCGTCGTCGGCGGCAGGCACGATGGGGGCCGCGGCGGCCACGCCGGACATGGAAGGCGCCGACAGCCCGGCATGGATGGAGACGGTCACGAAGGTCTCGCAACACGTCGCGAAGCTGTCGCTGCCGAAGGACGACTGGGACAAGTCCGCATTGCGGCGGCGCTTCGCCACTGCCGGCATGCGCGGCGAAGCCGCGCCCGCGATCTACTTCGCCGCGAAGACGCTGCTCGCGCTCGTGCTGCCCGCGCTCGCGCTGCTCGGCATCACGCTGTTCGCCGGGCCCGACGCGCGGCAGTTCCTGCTGCTGGCCACGCTCTCGATGGCGGCGCTCGGCTTCTATCTGCCGAACGTGGTGCTGAGCCGTCTCGTCGAGATGCGCCAGCGCAGCCTCTTCGAAGACCTGCCCGATGCGCTCGATCTGATGACCGTCTGCGTCGAAGCGGGCCTCGGGCTGGACGCGGCGATGCAGCGCGTCGCCGAGGAAATCGGCGTGAAGAGCCACGCGCTGAAGGAAGAACTGGAACTGGTGCTGCTGGAACTGCGCGCGGGTGCGGGACGCGACAAGGCGCTGCGCAACCTCGCGCTGCGCACGGGCGTCGAGGATATCGACACCCTCACGTCGATGCTGATTCAGGCGGACCGCTTCGGCACGAGCGTCGGCGATTCGCTGCGCGTGTTCGTCGACACGCTGCGCACCAAACGCCGGCTGCGCGCCGAAGAACAGGCGGCGAAGATCGCGCTCAAGCTGCTCTTTCCGCTGATGTTCTGCATCTTCCCGACGCTGATCATGGTGCTGATCGGGCCCGCTGCGATGCAGGTCGCGCGGCAACTGCTGCCGACGATGGGCGGCATGCACTGAGCCCATGGCGGGAGAGACACGATGACAACCACGCGTCCTCATCTGCGCGCGCCACGCGCGAGCCGTTCCCAGCCACGCCGCCGCAGGCAACGCGGCGTCGCCACGCTCGAATTCGCGTTTATCGCGCCCGTGCTGTTCTTTCTGCTTTGCATGGTGATGGATCTCGGCGTCGCGCTGTGGGTGAACCTGACCATGCAATACGCGGTGCGCGAAGGCGCACGTTACGCGGTGACGGGGCAGACAGGGCTCGACCCGAACCAGAAGAGCCCGCAGCGGTATCTCGCCGTGATTCAGGAGATCAAGGACCAGTCGATGGGGCTGTATCCCCTCGTCAATCCGAGCTACGCGATCACGATCAACAGCGGCAAGGCGCAGAGCTATGCGAGCGATGCGAGCTACACGTCGAGCATGTTCGGCAATCCCGGCGACATCGTCGTGCTGCAAATCAACTGCGCGTGGCCGATGATCACGCCGATGATCCGCTCGTTCTTTCCCGGCGGCTTCTTCAATTTCAGCGTCGCCGCGACCATGCGCAACGAGGGCTTCTGACATGAAGACGAGACCACGGCTCGAGGCGCGCCGTTACGCGCGAGGCAACGCCAGAGGCATCGTCAGCGTCGAGTTCGCATTGCTGCTGCCGCTGCTGCTCGGCATCGCGCTGCCGCTCTACGACATCGCGCGCAACGTTCAGGCTCAGATGATCCTGATCAACGTGAGCCGAGAAGGCGCGAACCTGTCGTCGCGCGCGGCGGCCACGTATCCGATGCAGACCATCATGGCGTCGCTCGCGGCGACGACGCCGCCGCTCAACATGAGCGCGAACGGCATGATCTACATCACGCAGATCATGGGCTCGCAAGGCTGCGACGCAAAGGGCAACGGCTGCACGGGAACGGTCGTCGCGCAATGGAAATGGACGGGCGGCAGCGACGCCGGCGCCGCCAGCAAGATCTGGAACTGCTCGACAGCGGGCACGTCGTGGGCCACGGACGGCAGCGGCGCGTGCAACGGCCTCGGCGGCAAGACGCCCGCGCAGGCGGTCGATCTGCTCAAGGGCAAGCTCTCCGACGGACAGATCGCGTATGCCGTCGAAAGCTTCTATGTGCAGCAGCCGCTGATCGGCGCGATCAACCTGGGCGGCGGCATCACGACGCCCGCGCTGTCGCCGAACCTGTATTCGATGAGCGTGTTCTGAAGGTCGGGCAGTTCGAAGCACCGGGGGAAGCAATGAAAACATTCAAAAGAAACACGCGCTCGCTCGGGCGCCAGCAAGGCTCGGTGAGCATACTCGTCGCGGTGTCGCTGATCGCGCTGCTGGGCATCGCGGGACTCGCGATCGACTCGGGCCTCGGCTACATGGTCAAGGCGCGGCTGGATTCGGCGGTGGACGGCGCGCTGGTCGCGGCGGGTCAGGCCGTCACGCGCGGCTCGACCCAGGACGAGCAGATCACCAACGCGACCACGGCCGCGAATGCGTTCTTTGCCGCGAACTATCCGCAGGGCTTTCTCGGCTCGACGGCCACGCTCAGCGCGCCGTCGGTGACGATCAACAAGGGCACGGTGACCATCGACCTCGCCGCGCAGGCGAGCGTGCCGCTCACGCTGATGCAGATTCAGGGTTTCAAGCTGCTCAATGTGGCGACCACAGGCCAGGCGATCCGGCGCGATCTGGATATGTCGTTCGTAGTCGACGTGACGGGCTCGATGAGCGATACGAAGACGCAGGCGGCCGTGCGCTCGGGGTCGACCGCGTTTCTCAACAACTTCAATACCTCGACCGACCGCGTTTCGCTGATGCACTTCGCGGCGGGCACGGTCGTCGACGTGCCTTTCAAGAGCGATCAGAGCCGGGGCTTCGACCGCGCGACGATGACGAACAAGATCTCGAACTACAGCTTCGGCGGTAACACGGCGTCCGTGGATGCGATCTGGAACGCGAAGTACCAGCTCGATCACGTCATCACGCAGCCGTCCAGCCTGCGCGTGATCGTGTTCTTCTCGGACGGCGCGCCGAACAGCTTCGCAGCTTCGTTCGCGGCGGCAAACACGACGTGCGCAGCGGGCAAATACACGATCATGACGGGCGACACCCCGCCGTCCACGACGGGCAAGGATACGAACAACTGGAACGGCAACCCCGGCGCATTCGACAGCATGACGGCGCAAAACCAGCAAAGCAGCTGCTACGACAAGTATGCGGACAACGTGAAGAGCCTGCCCGCCACCTACGACGTGCACGCTGCATCCGACGCTTCGGCCACTCTGCCCATTACGCCGGCGTCGCCCGTCGCAGGCGCGCTGACGCGGCCCGTCAACGGCCAGATGCCCACGGTCGGCACGGTGAACAATGGCAAGCCGAGCCCCGCGCAGGTCAGCGCCATGACGACGAAGTTCACCAACGTGAACAACGCGGCGCGCAACCTGATGGAAATGATGGCGGCGAAAGCGCGCGCAGAAGGCATCTTTGTGTTCGCGCTCGGCTACGGCCCGTCGCTGTTGACGAGGACGGGTGCGGGCAGCGGCGAGCTCGGCCAGGACATTCTCAAGTGCATCGCCAACGTGGCGGATGGCCCGAGCCGTTGCTACGACGCGAAGCAGCCCGTCGGCGTGTACTGCTACGCGGCGACCACCGACGACATCAAGCCGTGCTACGCGCAACTGGCTTCGGCCATCCTGCGCATCGCGAAGTAGCGGCGGGAGCGGGACATGTGGCGTTGCCGTGACAGGCGCGCCTTGAAGTGCGCGCGAAATAAAGGTGCGCTATCGTGTGACTGCCTGCGGCGCGGCCGCAGGTCTCCCGATGAACGCTTCGTTTCCCGACGGAGAAGCACGATGGTCAAGAAAACCGCGGCGCACGCGGCCGCGCAGCCCTCTGCGCAGGCATCGCGCGCCGCCGCACGGGTGCGCAACAGCGAGGCAACGCGCGGCACGTCGGCGCATCACGGCATCGACGCCCAGGTCGTGCTCGTGCTGCAAGGCGGCGGCGCGCTGGGCGCCTATCAGGCGGGCGTGTTCGAAGCGCTGCACGATGCCGGGATCGAGCCCGACTGGGTGATCGGCACGTCCATCGGCGCGATCAACGGCGCGATCATCGCGGGCAACCGCCCCGAAGACCGGATGAGCCGTCTGCGCACGTTCTGGGAGCGCGTCACGTGGACGGGGCCTCAGGCGCCCAGCTGGCTTTCGGCCTGCGCGCCCGCCTGCGCGGCGCTCGGTCTGCCCGCGTATCTCGCCACCGCCTGGGCCGCATGGATTCCCGGCTACGAGCAGTGGCTGCGCAACCTGTCGATCATGTCGCAAGGCTTGCCCGCCTTCTTCACGCCGCGCACCGACGCATGGCTCGCGCTGGATGCGCCCGTCGGCATCGAGCGGGCGGCGTTCTACCACACGGAGCCGTTGCGCGAGACGCTCGCGTCGCTGATCGATTTCGACTACCTGAACCGCAAGGAGACGCGGCTGACGGTCGGCACGGTCAGCGTGGGCAGCGGCCATATGCGCTATTTCACCAATCGCGACGCACCGCTCGACGTCGGGCATGTAATGGCGTCGGCGGCGTTTCCGCCGGGCTTTCCTTCCGTGCGCATCGACGGCGAGGCGTACTGGGACGGCGGCATCTATTCGAACACGCCGCTCGAAGCCGTGCTCGACGACCGGCCGCGGCACAGCTCCGTGATCTTCACCGTGCAACTGTGGCCCGCGCATGGCGACGAGCCTGCGTCGATCCAGCAGGCGATGAACCGCCAGCGCGACATCCAGTATTCGAGCCGCGCCGAAAGCCATCTCGAACGGCAGCGGCAGATTCACCGGCTGCGGCATGTGATCCGCGAACTCGGCAAGCATCTGCCCGACGACCAGCGCGACGCGGCTGCCGTTAAGGAACTGCTGGACTGGGGTTGCGGCACCACCATGCAGGTGATCGAGCTCGATGCGCCGAACTTCGGGCGCGACGATATGCACAAGGACATCGACTTTTCGAAGGACGGCATCCGGCGGCGCTGGGAAGCGGGCCATGCCGACGCGCAACGGATGATCGAGCGCGCGCCGTGGCGCGAGGAGCCGGACCCGCTGGAAGGCATCGCGATACATCGTTCGGACCCGGAGGCGGCGTAAGACGGCGACACATCTGAACGATTGCGCAATCGCGTGAGCGTGTTGTACCTTGGGTGAATGGCACTGACGCCCGGAACGACGCGCCGCAATGCGGCGCTGTCGAAGCGGCAGGCTCAGGAAAACACGGGCTGATATCGGCTGATATGGCCTGGCAAAAACGAAAACGGCGAGCACAAGACCGAGATGACCCATCCCAATGCGGCATTGATCGAGCGTTTCTACGAAGCATTCCAGCGGCGCGATGTCGATGCGATGGCAGCGTGCTACGCGCCCGATGTCACGTTCAGCGACCCGGTGTTCGTCGGTCTGCACGGCGGCGAAGTGATCGACATGTGGCGCATGCTGGTGTCGCGCGCACAGGAGTTCACGCTCGCCTTCAGCCATGTCGCCGCCGACGGCGACAGCGGCAGCGCACATTGGGTCGCGAGTTATGTGTTCAGCCAGACAGGCAGAACGGTGGTCAACCCGATCGACGCGCGCTTCGTGTTTCGCGACGGACTGATCGTCGAACATCACGACCGTTTCGACTTGTGGCGCTGGGCGAGTCAGGCGTTGGGCGCGAAGGGGGCGCTGCTCGGCTGGACGCCGTTCGTGCAGAACGCGATCCGCGCGCAGGCGAGGCGCGGGCTGGCCGCGTTCCGCGCGAAAGCGGCATGAACGGAGCATGAGCGCGCGCTGAGCCGGTCCTGACCGGGCTCCGGCGAGCGCGACAAACGAAGTTGCGGGGGATGTGATGCGCGAGATGGATGCAGCATGGCGGGAATGGCTCGCGACCAACGTGAGCCGCGGATGCACGCAGGAATCGATGATCGAAGCGATGGTGCAGGGCGGCTTCGAGATCGACGCGGCGCGGGAGATCGTGCGCCGCGCCGCATCGGAGACAGGCGCGGCGGCGACGGTTGCGGCGTCGCCGGAAGAGGAAGCGCGCGCCTATCACTACGATGCCTGTCCCGTCGCGGCGGGCAACACGGTGCACGCGCACGACCGTGACGTGACGGTGCGCATACGCTTCGAACGCCCGCAGGTGATCGCGTTCGACGACGTGCTGTCGGGCGAGGAATGCGCCGAGCTGATCGAACGCGCACGGCACCGGCTGAAGCGCTCCACCACAGTCAATCCCGAGAATGGCAGCGAAGACGTGATCCAGCTGCGCACCAGCGAAGGCTTCTGGTTCCAGCGCTGCGAGGATGCGTTCATCGAACGCCTGGACCGGCGCATTTCCGCGTTGATGAACTGGCCGCTCGAGCACGGTGAAGGCCTGCAGATTTTGCACTACCGGCAAGGCGGCGAGTACCGTCCGCACTTCGACTATTTCCCGCCCGGCCAGAACGGCAGCGTGCTGCACACGGCGCGCGGCGGCCAGCGTGTCGCAACGCTGATCGTGTACCTGAGCGACGTCGAAGGGGGCGGCGAAACGGTGTTTCCGGACGCAGGGCTCGCCGTGATGGCGCGGCAAGGCGGCGCGATCTACTTCCGCTACATGAACGGGCAACGCCAGCTCGATCCGCTGACGCTGCACGGCGGCGCGCCCGTCACGAGCGGCGACAAGTGGATCATGACGAAATGGATGCGTGAGCGCCCCTACGTCTAGCGCGCCTGTGATGCGCAGTGCATCCGGGTATGGCGGGTGCTGTCCTGAGGGTAGCGCATGCGTGGCTCGTTTTCGGCGCCCTCAACGTGACAGGCGCCACGCACATGCCCCTCAGACTGAGAACATCCGGGGACCGACAATGGACAACTATCAACTGGAAAGCGAGCTTCAACATCTCGAACGGGTGCTCGCCCGTATGGCAGCCGAGCATCGTTTCCCACTGTCGTACTGGCGCACGCGGCTCAACGCCGTGCTTGCGGCGCGGCTGGTGCCGTCGCAACGCACGCGCGCCCACAAGCTCGACGAATTGTTGCGGGCGCTCGAAGCGCGCGCGCCCGCCGTGGGCTGACGCCGCGTGCGCGTCACACTCAGGCACAGCGGATGCTCTATCGGCCATGACTGGCGCAACCGTTGCGTCGGCGTAACCAGACGGAGTCAGCCATGAACAAGGATCAAGTGAAGGGTACGGTCGAAAAGGTGAAGGGCAAGGTCAACGAGACTGTCGGCAAGGCCACGGGCAACCGTAGCCAGGAACTGAAGGGCGACCTGCAGCAAGGCGCCGGCGAAGTGCAGAAGTCGTATGGCGATGCGAAGGAAGACGCAAAGGACATCGCCCGCGAAGACCGCAAGCATCACTGATCACGGCGTGCCGGGCGGCGCTTCTGGCCGCCCGGCCGTTCGATCGCAGGGAGCGAACAAGTAGACGGGCGAAGCCCGCTGGGCCGCGTGGTAACGCGGCCCATTCTTATGGTGGCGTCATGCCGGATTTGCGCGGTGTGTGCGGGGTGCGCGGGGTGCGTGACGCTAGTTCAACGACGGCTAGTTCAACGACACATCGTCCCCGCCGCGCACCGGCCTGGCGCCGTCGTGCAGGCGGCCCAGCAGCAGATCGACCTGATCCAGCAAGGTCTCGCGCGCAACGGGCTTGTGCAGCGTGCATTCGCAATCCAGGTCGGTGGGAATGTCGGTCGAGGCACTCCACAGGATCACGGGCATCCCGTCGAGACCGGGATCGCTCTTGAGCGTACGGCATACCTCCGCGCCATCCATGCCGGGCATCATCAGATCCGTGATGACAAGCGCGGGGTGCACCCGCTGCGCAAGCTCGACCCCTTCGTGCGGCTCGAAAGCCGTGAGTACGTGAAAACCCTCCAGTTCGAGCAGGAGCGCCCACGCGATTAGCAGGTCCGGCTCGTCATCGATGAGCAGGATGGTAGGAAGGTGACTATCCGACAGTGCGTTCGAATCCATATGTACAGGCAAACTTCTGATCTCGCAGCCGGGTTCGGGTGCGAGCGAAACGTCATCGTGAATTGGTTTGCACGTATGCATGACGCGTGCCAATCCCGTCGGCGACCTCCCGGCGACCCGTTTGACGCCGTGCGTGGCGGGATCACCGCGCCGCCGCACATAGCCTGATGTCATGCGCAACGGGCTTTCGAGCCAGACGTTGCGCGCCTTGGCGGCGTGAACGGCTCGCGCGACGCGGCTGTTTTGCAAGTAAGAGGGTTTAGCAAAAAATTTCTGCATCGTTGTAAGTTCGGCCACGCTGCGGGTCTTGTTCGGCCAATCAGGATGCCTGCGCGCGGCGCCGCCAGCGCCTGCAGCGGTACGGGTGCCGCGCGCGGAGCGCGGCAAGAGGCCCTGACGCTGGCGTGCCATCGTGGATTTCATCGACTTGCCAGGCACACACATTGCTAAAGGTTCACGCTGCTGTGTCCATGCAGACATCGTCATACGCCCCGCCCATTCCATTCGCCTGAGGAACACAACCATGCCCACCGATTCCCGCATTTTCGAGGGCCTGCCGTTTCCGCTCGGCGCGACCTGGGACGGCAGAGGGGTCAACTTCGCGCTCTTTTCCGCGCACGCGACGAAGGTCGAGTTGTGCCTGTTCGACGACGAAGGCAAGAAGGAACTCGAACGCATCGAACTGCCCGAATACACGGACGAAGTGTGGCATGTGCATATGGCCGGCCTGAAGCCCGGCACCGTGTATGGCTATCGCGTGCATGGTCCGTACGAGCCCGAGGCCGGCCATCGCTTCAATCCGAACAAGCTGCTGCTCGATCCGTATGCGAAGGCGCATGTCGGGTCGTTGCGCTGGGACCCGTCGCTGTTCGGCTATACGCTCGAAACGGAAGACGACCTCACGTTCGACGAGCGCGACAGCGCGTCTTTCATGCCGAAGTGCCAGGTGGTCGACCAGACGTTCAACTGGACCCATCCGACGCGCGTGCGCGTGCCGTGGGATCGCACCATCGTCTACGAGACCCACGTGCGCGGCTATACGAAGATGCATCCCGGCGTGCCGGAAAAGATGCGCGGCACGTTCGACGGCCTGGCGCAGAAAGCCGTGATCGACCATATCAGGCGCGTCGGCGTGACGACGATCGAACTGTTGCCCATTCATTCGTTCGTCAACGATTCGTACCTGCTCGACAAAGGGCTGACGAACTACTGGGGTTACAACACGATCGGCTTTTTCGCGGCCGATCCGCGTTACTTCGCGCGCGGCCCCGGCGTGATCGAGGAGTTCAAGGAGATGATCGACCGGCTGCACGACGCCGGTCTCGAACTGATACTCGATGTCGTGTACAACCACACGGCAGAAGGCAACGAGCGCGGGCCGACGCTGTCGTTTCGCGGCATCGACAACGCGTCGTACTACCGGCTGATGCCTGAGGAGCGCCGCTATTACATCAACGACACGGGCACGGGCAACACGCTTAACCTGTCGCATCCGCGCGTGCTGCAGATGGTCACGGACAGTCTGCGCTACTGGGTGACGGAGATGAACGTCGACGGCTTTCGCTTCGATCTCGCGACCATCCTCGGGCGCGAGCCGTACGGTTTCGACGAAGGCGGCGGCTTTCTGGACAGTTGCCGGCAGGACCCGATCATCTCCAGCGTAAAGCTGATCGCGGAGCCGTGGGACTGCGGGCCGGGCGGCTATCAGGTGGGCGGCTTTCCGCCTGGCTGGGCCGAATGGAACGATCGCTATCGCGACACAGTGCGCTCGTTCTGGAAGGGCGACGAAGCGTCCGCCGCCGATCTCGCGAAGCGCCTCACCGCTTCAGGCGACTTCTTCAACCGGCGCGGCAGGCGCCCGTGGGCGAGCGTGAACTTCATCACCGCGCATGACGGCTTCACGCTGAACGATCTCGTGTCGTACAACGAGCGCCACAACGAAGCGAACGGTGAAGACAACAACGACGGCCATAGCGACAACCGCTCGTGGAATTGCGGGGAGGAAGGGCCATCCGACGATCCCGAAGTGATCGCACTGCGCGAGCGGCAGAAACGCAATCTGCTCGCGACGCTGCTGTTTTCGCAAGGCACGCCAATGGTGCTTGCCGGCGACGAATTCGGCCGCACGCAGAAGGGCAATAACAACGCGTATTGCCAGGACAACGAGGTCAGCTGGGTCGACTGGACGGGTATCGACGACAACGGCCGCGCGCTCACCGAGTTCGTGCGCAAGCTGACCACGCTGCGTCACGCGTTGCCCGTGCTGAGGCGCAATCGCTTTCTGACGGGCGAGATGCGCGAAGACATGGGCGTGAAGGACGTGAAATGGCTGAGCCCGGCGGGCGTCGAACTAACGGGCGAGCAGTGGGACGATTCGGCGATGCGCTGCTTTGGCCTCGTGATCGACGGGCGCGCGCAGGCGAGCGGCATCCGGCGTCCAGCTTCCGACGCGACGCTGTTGCTTGTCATCAACGCGTATCACGACGTCGTCGACTTCACGTTGCCGGAGATCCCGGGCAGCGATCGGTGGAGCTGCATGATCGACACCAACGCGCCGGAGCGCGACGAGTTGCCCGATTTCGAATCGGGTGACGTGTATCAGGTGACGGGCCGTTCGCTGTTGCTGTTCTCGTTGCATGCGAAGGGCGAGACGAAGCGGATCTTCCAGCGGCTCGAAGAGCGTTTGACGGAGTGAGCGGCTCGAAGGTGTGACCTTGCCGGCGCGGATCTATAGGCGTAGTGGCGGACCTGAGAGAAAGTGACAGCGGTAAAAAAACGGACCTCTTCGCGAGAAGAGGTCCGTTGCTATCTGCGCGCTCCGCGCGTGGCCCGCTGCGTCATCCTCAAGCGCTTCGCGCCACCGTGTCCTGCGCCGTGGCGCCATTGCTCCACACCGTCTGCGCGCTCGCTGCGCCGTTTGCGTTCGCGCGACGTTGCGTCGAGGCCGCTGCGACGCGGTCGACATCGACACGCGGTTGTGCCGGGCGTGCGTCCGTCAGCGTGCCATAGAGTTTCAGATACGCCTGCACCGGCTTGCGCCAGCTGGAATCGCACCGCATCGCATTGCGCTGCAGCGCATGCCACGACGAAGGCCGCATGAACGCGTCGAGCGCGCGCTGCACCGCCGCCGCGACGTCCTCGGGTGTTTCGCCGTCGAACAGGAAGCCCGTTGCGCCTTCTTCGGGCAAACCGAGTTCGGGCGAACGCTCGGGCGTGTAATCGACGATCGTGTCGCGCAGCCCGCCGACTCGCGACGCGACGGGAATCGTCCCGTAGCGCAGCGCGTAGAGCTGAGTGAGCCCGCACGGCTCGAAGCGGCTGCCATGCAGCAACACGTCGGCACCCGCGTGCAGCATGTGCGCGCGCCGCTCGTCATAGCCGACGTACGCGCCGACGCGCTGCGGCCACGCGGCGGCGAGATCGCGCACGGCGGCTTCGAGGTACGCTTCGCCTTTGCCGAGAATCGCCACCTGTAGCCGCGGATGACGCGCGAGCAGCAACGGCAGCGCTTCGACCACGACGTCCGCAAGCTTTTGCGACGTGAGACGGCTGCCGATCGCAACCAGCGGCGCGAATGGATCGACCGTCAGGCCGAAGGTCTGCTGCAGATCGCGCTTGCAGGCCTGCTTGCCGCGCACATCGTCGGCGGAATAAGCGCGTGCGATCAGCGGGTCGGCAGCGGGATTCCAAGTGACACTGTCGATCCCGTTCGTGATACCCGACAGCTTGTGCGAGCACGCCTGCAGCACGCCTTCCATCAGATGTCCGAAATGCGGCGTGAGAATTTCGCGCGCGTAGTTCTCGCTGACGGTGACTACCTTGTCCGCGTGCACGATGCCCGCTTTCATCATGCTGAGCGCACCGTAGAACTCGATGCTGCGCGGGTCCGTCAAGGCGGGCGCGAGCAGTTCGGGCGGCACGCCCATCCAGCTACCCAGCGCGAGCGGATAGTTGCCCTGGAAAGCAAGGTTGTGCACGGTGAACACGCTTTTTGCCGCGACGCCCGCGAGCTTCATCAACAGCGGCGTGAGGCCTGCGTGCCAGTCGTGCGCATGCACGATGTCGGGCGTCTGCACGCCGCGCACGCCGCGCGCGATGCGCGTCGCGGCTGCGGCGAGCGACGCAAAGCGGATCGCGTTGTCGAGATAGTCGCGGCCCTGCTCGTCCTGATAGAGGTTATCGCGCTTGAACAGATGATCCATCTGCAGGAGCAGGACGGGCACGCCCGTATCGGGCATGTGCGCGCGTAACAGCCGCGCGTCCCCGCCCGGCAGGCCGCTGATGCGGCAGATCGGCGTTACGCCCGCCGCGCGTTCGAGCGCGGCAGGGTACGCAGGCAACAGAATGGTCGAAGCGACGCCCGCGTCGCGCAACGCGGCGGCGTAGGCACTCACCATATCGCCCAAACCGCCGGACTTCGCCAGCGGCATCGCCTCCGCGGCGACGAGAAGGACGTTCAGCGTCAAGGTAGTGACTCCTGGTGAAAAGAGTGAATTGAGCGGGACGCTTGGAATGGAATGCCGCCGTAAATGGCTGGCGCGATCCGTGGAGCGGAGCGGGTCGGCGTTAGGCGAGGACGGCGGCATCGGAACGCAGCAAGCGGTGTGCCATCTGTACGCGCAGGTCGTGAAGCCGCTGCGGCGCGGCCGAGCGTTTTCTTCAGATCTTTACGGGGCGCGGGACTGCGGTGCATGAAGCACTGTAGAGGATGAAATGCGTCAACTTGGTGAACGTGCGCGTGATGGACGGTGCGTTACTGTCCGGATGTAAAAGCCATCGGACACCGTGAGGGTTTTACACAAGTGCACCGGAGCGACCCGATACGGGGCCCATTGCGCGCCCCGTCCCCCGTACTACATCCGCGCTCTATCTGGCGCTCAGATATCGAGCCGCGAAATCTTCGCGCCTTCAAGCGACACGCCCGCCATCAAGCCGGCGTTGGTCAGCACGAATGCCTCGACGGGCTTGGTGGCGGTGGTCGTGTCGATGTTGCCGTTTGCGCCGACCTTCACGAGCGCCACGGTCGCATCGCCGCCGACCGACCAGCCCTGGCTGTTGCGGAAGCTGTCGAGTGCGTCCTGCGTCATGAACAGGAAGATCACGCCCTTCGACTGCGCGCCGATCTGCAGGCCGAACGAGCCCGCAGCCGTGCTGTAGTAACCCACCGTTTGCCCGCCGACGCGCAGCGACCCTTGGCCATATTGTCCGCCGATCCAGAAGCCCGCCTGAACGACGGAAGGGAACACCAGTACGCCACGCGCTTTCGCGACCAGTTCGCGCGAGCCGTGCGCCGTCGTGTAAAGCCGTGAGAGCGTTTCATCGACGCTCGAATCGATTGCACGGCGTTTGTCCGAATTGCTGGTGCTGCTCGTCGAATGCGATCCCGTCATCGTGCAGCCTGAGAGGGCAAGACCGCCTGCAGCGAGTGCGGCGCCGGTGCTCAGTATGAAATTTCTTCTATGCATCGTTGTTCTCCTGTCTGTCAACGCGATATCCCGGCTAGCGCCTCCCTCGGTGCTTCGCCGCAGCCGCCCGGGCGCGCTAAACCACTGTGCGGCGAGGGCTGACAATGCGACAGCAGTTCGCGTGCCTGCCCCTTTCATGTCACCGCCCATGATGCGTGAAGGCGCGTGACTAGTCCCTGGCGGTATGGATACGGCGTCGCGGCGCAGACATGCCTGTATGAATTACACACACGTCACGCGTCGTCAGAGGTGGCCCGCTTCAACAGTTCGAGCAGACGTTGCGGCGTCAGCGGCTTGGCGCAATGCGCGTCGAAGCCGGCGTCTCGCGCCCGCTCGCGATCAAGTTGCGACGCGTAGCCCGTACAGGCAATCAGCAACATATGCGAAGTCGATTCCGAAGCGCGTAGGCGGCGCGCAAGCTCCAGCCCGTCGACGCCGGGCATCGCAATGTCGAGCACGACGGCAAATGGCTGCCACTGGGACGCGAGTTCGCAGACGTCCTCGGCACCGTGCATCGCACGGCATTCGAAGCCGTTGGCGTACAGCAGCAGTTGCAGGGCGTCGGCGGCATCGGCGTAATCGTCGACGACCAGCACGCGCCGGTTGTCGGCCATGTGCGCGCCGATCGCGCGCCATTGCAACTCGTCGTCGGTGTCGTGCGGATTGTTCGTTTCCATATACGCGGATCTCCGTTCGCCGCTGTGTCGTCTCGCTGCGTTGTCTTTTAGCGTCCCTGAGTCTGCGAATTCAGCAAGGGGTGGACCCGAAACGAGCCGGGAAAGCGAGCACAGGGTTGCCATCCGGAATGGAATGAATTGCCGTTAATTGACAATTTCGGCGCATGTAGGGGTTAACCAGACGCAATTGGCGACGGTTAAAAAGGCGAATTAGCCAAGCCTGTTGTTTATACGGAGACTTCCCGTCTTATTCATGCGACATAAATGCCGATTCGGATTTATATTCTGATCGGCGCCGCGATACGGGATTCGATGTAAGGCGCCAGTGGCCTGAACACGGCGGGCGCCGCAATGCGCGCTTTCAATAAGACAGCGAAGCGAGGGACTATGAATACATCGTCTGGGATGGGACGGCGTGCGCTCGGCATGGTCGGCGGCGCGGCGCGTCTGGCAACCGTGGAGGTGTTGCGCAAAATGCATGACGCCAATGCCAATGCGCGTACGTTTCAGCCACTCGATATTGCTGTCGAACGCATATCGGATATCGAGCGCCGCGCGTCAATTTCTTATGTCGCGGGTTCAGCGCAACACAAGTTGGGCGTATTCGACGCGATACGAGATTTCGAACAGCGCGGCTTGCCCGCGGTTGCGCTGCCGTGCTTCGAAAGCCATGTGTTTATCGACGAATTGCAGCAGAACACCACGCTCGCAATCGTCGATATGATCGCAGCGCTGTTTGCGCATATTCGCCAACGCTATCCGCTTGCGCGCCGCGTCGGCGTGCTGAGCTCGCCGGTGCTGTGCGAGCGACGTCTGTTCGAACGGTATGGCGCGCGCGCCCGTGTCGAGGTTGTGAGCGTTCCCTTGAAGGGCGCGGACGGGTTGCGCGAAGCATGCGAAACGCTGATCGGGCAGGGCGTCGATGTGCTGCTGCCGGGCAGCACCGATAGCGCGTTGTCGCTGCAGCGGCTCGGCGCTCTCGGCGTGCCGGTCGTCGACAGCTATTCGGTGTACGCGCAACATCTGCTGTTCGCGGAACAGCGCAGGCCGGCGCGCCAGATCAGGCTTGGCGTGGTGGGCGGCGTAGGGCCCGCCGCGACGGTCGACTTCATGCACAAGGTGGTGCGCAATACACCCGCCGCGCGCGATCACGACCACATCAAGGTGATGGTCGAGCAGAACCCGCAGATTCCCGACCGCACCGATCATCTGACGGGCGACGGCGCGGACCCGACGCTCGCGCTCTACGCGACATGCAAGAAGCTCGAAGACGGCGGCGCCGATCTGATTGCGATTCCGTGCAACACCGCGCATGCGTTCATCGAGCCGATCGAAGCCCGCTTGCGCGTGCCCATCATCAACATGATGAACGTGACGGCCGACTATCTGCGCGCGACGTTTCCCGCCGTCGATCGTATCGGCCTGCTCGCCACGGACGGCACGATCGCAAGCGGCGTCTATCGCACGGCGCTCGAAGCGCGCGGCATGACCCAGGTGCTGCCGCCGCTGGCCATGCAGGCGCGCGTGATGAACGCGATCTACGGCACGCGGGGCGTGAAGGCAGGCTTCACGGCGGGCGAATGCGCCGACGACATCGTCGCGGCCGTCGACAGTCTGTTGTCGCAACAGGTCGAAGTCATTCTGCTTGCCTGCACCGAGTTGCCGCTGCTTTTTCCGCAAGCGGCGACGGTGACGCGCAAAGGCCGCAGCGCGCATCTCGTCGATCCGACGGACGTGCTCGCGAGATGCTGTGTCGAGTTTGCGCGAGGTACACCGCTCGCCACGCCGGCAAGCGCAAGACATGAAGCGTCGCCGGTCGAATATGCCGTTCATGCGAATCGGAACGAAAGCAATGCGGCATTTAATGCCGAACTGATTTAAAGGAATTGACACGATGACTTTCGTGTTTCTTTTCGCTTTCTGATAGCTTTCCGATAAATAATATTTCAAGGTATTTCGTTCCCTTGTCAAACGTTTCACAATAACTTCTTCATTCGACTTCAGACTGCGTTTCCAGCGACGGCCCGCCCTCCCATGCAAGCCGTCATCCGTCGATTTCGCTGGAACCTGGACGCTCGAATGAACGGACTTCATCTCTCTTCCTTGCGCGTGAGCGCAATCGTTGCGCTTGCATCGTTCGCGCTCGCGGCGTGCGGGGCAGACGACGCCGCCACGGTCAGCAACGCGACGCCCACGGCATCGCAAGCCAGTCCCGCTGCGCCTTCCGCGTCGCTGCCTGCATTAACGCCGCCGTCTTCCACGACGGGCAATCCCGCCAACGCGTTCAATACGCCGCAAGCGAGCGGCATGAACGCCAGCGGCAACACGCGAAGCGACGCGCAGGACAGCGCCGCCATTCTCAGCGCGCAGGCAAGCCTCGCCGCCGACAACCAGCAGGTCACGCCTGTTCTTCGCTACGCGCCGGGCGAAGAGAGCCATTGAATCGACGTTCACGCAATACAGAATCAAAGAGAAAAAGAAACGCGCGTGAATACGCGTGGTTATTCCCTTGTTAATTCCCATCCCCCGAGAAGAAGGCAATAACATCATGACATCCAATAGCCGTCGCCGTTTTCTAAAGACCGCCGCAACGTCCGCGGGCGCCGCTGCCGCCGTGACGATGCTGCCGGAATCGATCCGCAACGCGCTTGCCGTCCCGGCCAATTCGCGCACCGGCTCGATCCGTGACGTCGAGCACATTGTCGTGTTCATGCAGGAGAACCGTTCGTTCGATCATTATTTCGGGCACATGCGTGGTGTGCGCGGCTACAACGACCGCTTCCCGATTCCGCTGCCCAACGGCAAACCCGTCTGGTATCAGCCGTCGAAGGCAGATCCGACCCGGCCCGTGCTGCCGTTCCACCTGAACACGCAGACCACCAGCGCGCAATGTGTCGGCGATCTGGATCACTCGTGGTACAAGACGCACGGCGCGATCGACGGCGGCCGCTACGACCAGTGGCCCGCCAACAAGACGGACATGACGATGGGCTATCACCTGCGCTCGGACATTCCGTTCCACTATGCGCTGGCCGATGCGTTCACGATCTGCGACGCGTACTTCTGTTCGCTGCCGGGACCGACGCACCCGAACCGCTCGTACCTGATGACGGGCACAGTCGACCCGACGGGCACGAAGGGCGGCCCGCTGCTCGACAACAACGATTTCGTGGATGGCGACGTGCCGCCGAAGTATCAACTGCTGTCGTGGACGACCTATCCGGAGCGTCTGGAAGCGGCCGGCATCTCGTGGCAGATCTATCAGCAGGGCACGGACGGCTCGGACCCGCTGAACGGCAACTACGGCACGAACATCCTGCAGAACTTCGAGAACTTCATCAACGCGCAGCCGGGCTCGTCGCTGTTCCAGCGCGCGCAGACGGTACGCACGATCGACGACCTGAAGGCCGACGTGCAGGCCAACCGCCTGCCGCAAGTGTCGTGGCTGTGCCCGCCCGCCGCGTATTCCGAGCACCCGAAGTACACGCCCGCGTACGGCGCGGAGTACACGTCGCAGATTCTCGACGCGCTGACGTCGAACCCGGAGGTGTGGAGCAAGACCGTGCTCTTCATCATGTATGACGAGAACGACGGCTTCTTCGATCACGTCGTGCCGCCGCAAGTGGCGACGTCGCGCGCGCAAGGGCTTTCGACGGTGACGGCGGACGGCGAGATTCACGACGTTGTCAATCCGGGCCGCGGCGGCAGCTATACGGCCGACAACCTGCCGTACGGTCTTGGGCCGCGCGTGCCGATGACGATTGTCTCGCCGTGGACGAAGGGCGGCTTCGTGTGCTCGCAGGTGTTCGATCACACGTCGGTGATCCGCTTCATCGAAACGCGCTTCGGCGTGCATGAGCCGAACATCACGGCATGGCGCCGCGCGGTGTGCGGCGACCTCACGACGGCATTCGATTTCCGCACGCCGGACGCGAAAATGCCGCCGCTGCCGGACACGAGCAACTACAAGAGCATGGCCGACAACCAGTGCGCGACGCAGCCCGCGCCGACCGTGCCTGCCGTGCCGGGTGCAATCGATCCGCAGGAACCGGGCATTCGCTTCGCGCGTGCCTTGCCGTACGAGTTGCACGTGAACGGCAAGGTCGACGAGAAGGCCAACTCGCTGACCATCGAAATCGGCAATACGGGCGACCAGGGTGCGCACTTCTATGTGTATTCGACCAACCGCACGGATAGTCCGTGGCGCTATACGGTGGAAGCGGGCAAGACGCTGAAGGACGTGTTCAACCTGTCGTCGACGAACGGCGTGTATGCGTTCACCGTGTACGGTCCGAACGGGTTCGTGCGCCGCTTTGCGGGCAACGCGCAGCCGCAGTCGAACCAGGCCAGTGCGCAGGGCGGATTCGGCCATAAGCGCAAGCCAGCGTTGCCGGAAGTGAAGACGCATTACGATGTGGGCAACGGCAACGTGTATCTGAAGTTCACGAATCACGGCGACAGCATCGCGCGGTTGTCGGTGGTCGATAACGCGTATGGCGCGCATCCGCGTCCGGTGATCGTGCCGCCGAACGGGTCGATCGAAGAGGTCTGGGTGCTGTCGGCGAGCCATCACTGGTACGACCTGACGGTGAGCGACAACGATGACGCGTCGTTCCAGCGCCGCCTTGCGGGTCACGTCGAAACGGGCAAGACGAGCATCAGCGATCCGGCGGCTGTCGTGCCCGTCATGGTGGCGTCGTAAGCGGCGTGAGCGGTAACGTATAGAACAGCGCAAACCTGGCCCCGGCATGATTCAGATGCCGGGGCTTTTTGTTTGTCTGTTTATCAGGAAGGGCGTTCACACGCCTTCGGCCAGCACGCCGTCGCGCGAAACGATCCGCCCATTCGCCACGACCAGCTTGCGCACGGGACGTGCCGCAACGGCATGCGCGAGCGTTTCTGCATCGACGAGCACGAGGTCCGCGCGCGCGCCCGCGTGCAGCCCGTAGTCGGCGAACCCGCAGCCGCGCGCAGCAGTGTGGCTCACGCAATCGAACGCGATGGCGAGCGCATCGTCGCGGCGCAAGTCGTAGCGCATGCCGATCAGCATCGCGCGCTCCAGCATGTCGGGCGAGCCGAACGGGTTCCACGTGTCGCGGATGCCGTCGTTGCCGCCGAAGAGCGTGACGCCTTTCTCGATGCAGGCGGCGAGCGGCGGCACGGGCACGGAAGCGGGCGCCGTCGTGAGCAGCGCGACGTCCAGCAAGGCGAGCCGCTCGAGCAGCGGATCGCGCTCGCGCGGCGCGAGTGCGCCGAGGCAGAACGCGTGGCTGATCACGACGCGGCCCTGCATGCCGAGCGCCTCGACGCGATCAAGCAGCAGCTTTAGCGTGAAGGCGCCGATTTCGGCGGGTTCGTGCAGATGGATGTCGATGGGCTTCTGATGACGTGTGGCGAGATCGAAAGTCGCGTTCAGCGACGCGACGGGGTCGCCGTCGATCAGGGCCGGGTCCAGCGCGCCGAGCACGTCGGCGCCGCCGCGCAGCGCCTTGTCGAGCAATGTGACGGTGCCCTGACGTTTGAGCATGCCCGATTGCGGAAATGCAACCGTCTGCATGTCGAGCACGTCGCGCAGTGCGTCGCGCGTCTTCAGCACGCCTTCGAGGTGCTTCAGGCCGGCGTCGGTATCGATATCGACGTGGGTGCGCAGGCGGGTCGTGCCCGCCTGCAGGAAGGCACGGGCCAATGCGAGCGATGCAGCGGCCGCGTCGTGTCCGCTTTGCGCGCGAAAGCGGCGCTCGTTTTCGATGCGATCGGTGAGCTTCGGACCCACTTCGTTGCGATACCAGCGCATGCCCCACATCGTCTTGTCGAGATGCGTGTGGCCTTCGACGAAGCCGGGCAACAACAGCGCGCCATGGCCATGTTCGCGCGCGACATCGTTTTCGACCTTTAAATCAGGGCCGATCGCCTCGATGCGGCCATCGGCGATCGACACGTCGACGCGCGTGCCATCGGGCAAGCGTGCATCGACGATCAACAGCGGCTCTTTCATGCAGACTCCATTTTTCTCTCAGCGTCAATGCGTTTGAGGCGGCGTCGCGTCCAGAGGGTCCATAGCGTGAGCGAGCCATAGACGCTCCAGCGCAGCGCCGTTGAAATTTGCAACGCCAGCTGGGCGTCGCTCAGGTTCGTCACGACCCAGTAACGCGCGGCGTTCTCGGCCGTCAGACCGATGCCCCATACCAGCGTCATCCGGCGGATCTGTGCGACGAGCGCGGGACGCTCGCGATAGTGGCGCTCGAACGCTTCGACACCTTCGCGCGACTCACGCGACGCCGTCGAACGCGCGAGATAGTAAACCAACGGCTTGCGCAGCAGCAGCGACAGCAGAAACGTGACGCCGATGACGGCCGCGACCATCGGGTCTTCGAGCGCGCGCCGGTGCTCGCCGCGGTCGATCAGCGCCCATGCCAGCAGCGGCAGGATGCCGGCTAGCACGATGGCGCTCAATGCATCGAAATGCCGCGAGTGGTACAGGTCCCATGCGATCCACGCAATCAACGGCGCAGCCGATGCGGCGAGCGCACCCGTCGTGCCCCAATGCGGCAGCGCCAGCCGGTACGCGAGCCACGGCAGCGCGAGATTGACGACCATTGCGGACAGGTATCGGTATGGAACCTTCATACGTCCTCTGCGCTAGCGGTGCCCTAGGTTTGCGTGCGTAGTGTCGCATATCGGCGAGGGTGGGAAAATCCGTCTGGCGCTCGCGGCGACAACACATGAAAAACGGCGGGCACCCTGAGGCGCCCGCCGTTTGCGTGTCACGCGTATTGCAACCGATGCCCGCTCAGACAAGCGGCAACGTCGGTCGATCAAGCGTCGGTTTCATGATCGGCGCCAGCGCCGCGAAAATGCGTTGGCCTTGCTCCTCGTCGATCACGCTCGTGAGCAGCGAGCGAAAGCGCGGCTCTTCGACACCGGAAACAATGTACTGCCAGCGATACGCGTCGAGCATCGCCGCCTGCACCTCCGCGACCTCGGCGTGCTGCAGCGTACGCTCCATATGCTGGCAGAAGTACGCGGCATCTTCCTTCGCCTGCATCTGCACCACGCCGTCCACGCCCGCCACCAGCGCGATCAGATCGTCGACGGCAGCATCGCGCGCGGGCTTGTCGAGCTTCGCGTCCTCGCGCATCCATTCGAGTTCGTCGATGATCGCGTGCTGCGATTCTTCCTTCCAGTGGTACATAAACACGTCTTTAAATAGCGGCGAGAGCGTGTCGTCCGCTTCGATGCTCTGACGATAATGCACCTGCGAGAAGATCTCGATGAAACACGTCAGCGCGAGAATCCCCCACGTCGATTTGCCCAGCACGAACATGGCGATGTCGTCGGCGTCGGGCAGGAAGCGATAGCCTGCCGGCATGTCCGCGCCCGCGAGCAACTCGATGCGGCGGAACAGCTCCTGGTGCTTCAGTTCTTCGTCGGTCAGACGCACGACGGCTTCGAGTGCGATCTGGTCGCCGAGTGCATGGTCGCGTCCGAGTTCGAGCATCTTCGCGCCGATGAAGCGTTCGACGAGCTTGAACATGTTCGCGTACGTGCGGCCTTGAACCTGCGAATAGAAGCGGCGTTCTGCGTCGTTCAGAAACGGCAGGCGATACACCTGTGACAGCCCATCGGGCAGAAACTTCTGATTGATATCGAACGTACGCCCGCGGATCACGTCGTTGTCGATATCCCAGCGGATTCGCTTGGACACTTCGACGCATTTGGCGTAGCGATGGGAAGGCAGTTGATACTCTACAGCTTGCATCTGAGAACTCCAGTTCGGCGGGATTGCAGTGGGGTGGCGCCGAAAGAAGAACGAAGAGAGACGGCGCCGACTCAAAGCGCTGCGCCGTGGTGTGTTGCATGCCGTAGCGAAACGCTGATACGCATTGTGCGGATCGGCATCGGATCAGAAATGAGACGCGAGTCCCGGTGCTCGCGGTGAGCACTGCAACAAAGCCGGAAAATCCGGGACAAGCCGGGACAGGCGCCCCGTGATGCAACGCGTCGAGCAGACAATCAGGCGGCGGGCGCGTCGAAGCCCGCCTTGCGCGCCATCACGATGGCCTGCGCGCGGCTTTCCACTTCGAGCTTCGCGAAGATGCTCGTGATGTGATTGCGCACGGTCTTCTCCGATAGACCGAGCCGCGCGGCGATCTGCGCGTTGTCGCGGCCGCCCGCGATCAGTTCGACGATCTCGCGCTCGCGCCGCGTGAGCGAAGAGAACACGGGGTTGGCGTGGCTCGCGGGCGGCAGGAAGGCGCGTACTTCGTCGCGCCAGCGCTGCCATGCGTCCTCGCATTCGAGCGTCAGATGATTCTCGCTTTCGAGCGGCACGAAGCGCGCATTGGGAATCAGGCTCGCCAGCAGGCGGCTTTCCTCGAACGGCACGCGTGCGTCGCGCACGGCGTGCAGCACGAGCGTCGGACATTGCACATGCGGCAGCAGATCGACCACGTCGATGCAGTTGAAGACACGCATGATGCGCGCTGCGTTCCGAGGCGTGGTCGAAATGCGTTCCAGCTCGTTGAACCAGCGGTGCTGGTCGGGCGTGCCGCCCGGAATGAACTGCGTCGTGAAGAACTGGCGGAAGGCGGGGTTGTGCTGGCCCCAGCCGATCTCGGCGAGCTTCGCGAGCGTTTCGGCTTCATCGCGCGCCTGCTCGGTGCGCGAGCGGACCAGCCGGCCGCGCGCGTAGCCGCCGTGCAGGATCAGATGCGAGACGCGCTCCGGAAATGCGACGGCATAGCTGACGGCAATCGACGCCCCCTGCGAAATGCCGAGCAGCGCAAAGCGGTCGACACCGCTCGCATCGATGACGGCGATCAGATCCTGCTTCCAGGCGTCGAATGAAATATCGGCGACGTCGTGATCGGACAGGCCGCAGCCGCGCTGATCGTAGCGGATCAGCGTATGGTCGCGGCACATCTCGGCGATCATGTGACTCCATACCGGGCTCGCGAGATCGAACTCCAGATGGCTCAGCCAGTTTGCTGCCTTGACGATGGGCGGCCCGCTGCCGCAGGTCGCGTAGGCGATGCGGGCGCCGTCGTGCGCCGTGCACAGCCGGATTTGCTGCCTGCACTTCGGGGCGGTCGCGGACATGAGCCTCCCGGCGGCGATGAAAGAAGCGCGCGTCAGCTTGCGGGCCGCATGACGCGCGCTTTCATTCAGCTTATCACCGCGTGAGTGCTTTGCCGCACGAAGGTGCGGACAAACGACGCGTCAGTTGCGCAGGTCCGTCGAACGTATGAAGTGCATGGTGTACTCGCGTGCAACCCAACAGCGGGCATTCGCGCGCATTTCAGGCGCCGACGCTACGCGGCGCCTTTTCGACGAGTGGCGTGGACACCGCGTTCGCTGCTGCCTGCACGCACTGATTGACGAGATCGCTGAAGCCGTTGGCGTTTTGCGTGTCGCTCAATGCGCCGACTTCGTCCACCCGTTCCGATTGCCCGCCGATCCCGACGATCAGTTGCGCGCCGGGCGCGCGCTCGCGGATGCGCCGCAGCAGATTGCGCAGATAGGGCGGTGCTTCGGGGGCGTCGAGCGTGACCACGCAGACGATGGCCGCGCCGTCGATACCGTGCGTATCCGTATGACCACGGCGGAACTGCGCGTAGTTCGCCGTGACGGGCGCGAAGCCGCGGCGCGCCAGCAATTGCACGGCGATCGCCGTCGTCACTTCGTCGAAGGCGCCGCGGCCCGCGACGCACACGAGGCGCAACTGCGCGGCGTCTTCCGGCAGCACGGCAGGCGGCGCATCGGGCGCATTCGGATCGGGCTTCTCTTCGGGCATGCCGTCGAATTGCTCGAGGTTCTCGATGATATCGAGCAAGGTTTCGTTCATGCGCGCCAGTTGCTCGGGCGCGAATACGCCGCGCAGCGTGTCGTTGCGCGCGAGCCGCAAGCCTTCGCGCGCGACGTCGTCGTAATACCGGGTAAGCGACATTTCCTTGAGGAACCGGTCGGCCTGCACGATGGCTTCGTGTGGATCGTCGGCGAGCAGCCGTTGATAGAAGTTCTGCGCAGGCGTGAGCGCGGGCTGATCGCCGAGCAGCACGGTCAGGAACTTCAGGCGCTCCGCGTAACGGCCCAGCGTGACGAGGCACAGCGTGAGCGGCGTCGACAGCACGAGGCCGATCGGCCCCCACAGCCAGCTCCAGAAAATCGCCGCGACGACCACGGCGAGCGGCGACAGGCCAGAGCTATGTCCATACAGCAGCGGCTCGACCACCTGGCCCGCGACGACGTCGATGCTCACGAACAGCACGATCGTCCACACGGCCATCGTCCATTGCGGCTGGATCGCGGCCGCGAGTATCACGGCCAGCAGTGCCGCGATCCACGTGCCGATATACGGCACGAAGCGCAGCAGTGCCGTCAGCACGCCGAACAGCAGCGCCCCCGGCACGCCGATGATCGCGAGGCCGATCGCGATCGTCGCGCCCGCGCCGAGGTTCACGCCGAGCTGCGCGACGAAGTAGCGCGACAGGCGGCTCGCCGCGTCGTTGATCGCGGTGGTCGTGCGGTGCAGGTCGCGCGCGCCGAACAGGCGTATCAGCCTGTCGCGCAGGTCTTCGCGCTGCAGCAGGATGAAGATCGTCACGACCAGCACGATGAACATCGTTTCGAGCGGCCCGACAACGGGCGAGAACACCCGCTGCGCGAGTTGCAGTGGCGAGGGGATGGGTTCGTGCACTTCGACGGGCAGCGGTGCCGCGACGGTCGGCTTCTGCGAGCGGCCCGCTTCGTGGGGCACTGCGGCGCGATCGGGCGCGACGCGCGCCAGCGCAGTCGCGGCGCGCGACAGCAGCGCATCGGCGCGTCCCACCGTTTTCTCCTGCACGGTCTCGACCTTGCGCTCGATGGCCGCCTGATATTGCGGCAGCGAGCCCGCAAGCTGCGCGATCTGCGCGCCGATCAGCGTGCTGACGGCGAGCAGGGTGATGACGGCAAGGAGCACCGCGACGAAGATCGACGGCAGCTGGCCGAAATGAAGACGCCGCAACAGGCTGACGAGCGGCGCGAGCAGGAAACTCAGCAGCACGGCGAGCGTGATCGGAATCAGCACCTCGCGCGCAAAGTACAAGCCGCTGACCACGACGACGAAGGTAATCACCGACGCGAGGCCGTGCAGCCCCGGCGATCCCGGCGGATACACGCGGTTGGTCGATGGGCGGTGCGGGGTGAGCGGAACTTTCATGGCGTGTGCCGGTTGACCGTGGGATCGATACGAGGGCAGCTATTGTAAGCAAGACGCAGACCCGGGCGCAGGACGAGCGGCCCATGTCAGTTCTGGCCACCTCCAGCCGGGTTCAGTTCAGTGTATCAACTGCATCGCGCGCATTTGCATGAAGGCGGCGAGGCGGCGCGGCGGGCATAATCTTCAAATTGGCCTGGTCGTGGTTTTGCTTATCGCTTCGGGCATTGATCCAATTACAGGGAAACGGCATGCGGCGCGCAACGGAAATCGACCTGGCATTGAATGCACGGCCCGACGGGATGCCGCTACAGCGCTGGCTCTACGGCGAACTGCGCGCGGCGATTCTTCAAGGGCGGCTCGGCCCGGGCGCGCGCCTGCCCGCCACGCGCGATTTAGCCGCGCGTCACGGCGTATCGCGCGGCACAGTGCTGGGCGTGTTCGCGCAACTCGCGGCGGAAGGCTATCTGGCGGGCGCGGTCGGGCGCGGCAGTTTTGTTGCAAGCGAATTGCCGGACGCGCGCTTCGAGTCCGCACCCGTATCCGATACGGCACGGCGTGCACGCAAGAAGGCGGACACGGGCGGCAACGCAGGCATCGCTTTGTCCGCGCGTGGCCGCCTGCTGGCGCGCAGCGCGTTCGCCCTGGAAGGCCGCTCGTTTCCGACCCGCGCATTTCGTCCGAGCCAGCCCGATTTGCAGTGCTTTCCGTTCGCATTGTGGGCGCGCGTCGCGGCGCGCCGCTCGCGTCTGTCGAACCGCTCGATGCTCGCCGACGGCGAAGCGCAAGGCTACCGTCCGTTGCGCGAAGCGATCGCGGAGCATGTGCGCATGGCGCGCGGCATCGCGTGCACGGCGGATCACGTGGCGATCGTCGGCAGCGCGCAGCAGGTGATCGATCTGGCCGCGCGTCTGTGGCTCGACCCCGGCGACGCCGCGTGGATGGAGGACCCCGGCTATCAGGGCGCGCGCCTCGTGCTCGAAGCGGCAGGCGCGCGCATTGCCGCCGTGCCCGTCGATACCAGCGGCATCGACGTGGCGGCGGGCCGCGCGCTCGCGCCCGATGCGCGGCTCGCGTACGTGACGGCCGGGCGGCAGGCGCCGCTCGGTCCCGCGCTGTCGCTTGAACGGCGGCTCGCGTTACTCGAC
This sequence comes from Paraburkholderia sp. XV, assembly GCF_020177535.1. Lineage (NCBI taxonomy): Bacteria > Pseudomonadati > Pseudomonadota > Betaproteobacteria > Burkholderiales > Burkholderiaceae > Paraburkholderia > Paraburkholderia sp. XV. Next base: position 53,459 of record NZ_JAGUUD010000011.1, read on the forward strand.
TGGGCGCACGCGCGCGGCGCGCTGGTGATCGAGGACGACTATGACAGCGAGTACCGCTTCGAAGGAAGACCGCTTGCCGCGCTGAAGAGTCTCGACAGTGCGGGCCATGTGATCTATTGCGGCACGTTCAGCAAGCTGCTGTTTCCCGCGCTGCGCATTGCGTATGCGGTGTTGCCGGAGCGCCTCGTCGACCCGTTCGTCGCCGCATGGTCGCTGACGGGCCGGCACGTGCCGCTCGATCAGCAGTCGACGCTGCACGCGTTCATCGCGCAAGGGCATGCGGGCCGTCACGTGCGGCGCATGCGCGAGCTGTACGGCGAGCGCGCCGAAGCGCTGCGCGACGCGGCGCACCGCCATTGGACAGGGCTGCTCGCGTTGCCGCCGATTGTCGCCGGACTGGATGCACCCGCGTTCTTGCCCGCGGGTGCCGACGATGCGCTGGCCGCGCGTCTGGCCGCCGAAGCGGGCATCGAAACGCGGCCGTTGTCGTCGTACGCGGTCGAGCGCGCGGCGCCCGCCGGCCTGGTGCTGGGCTTTGCGGGCGTCGGCGTGGACGAGATCGACGCAGGCGCCCGGACGCTCGCGCGGGTTCTGCAGAAGATGCTCTACAAGACCTGATGTCCGTCGCGTTCGCTCGCGCTCGTGAACAGGCGGGCGGGGCTCATTGCGCCTCGCGCAGTGCGCTCGCCATGCTGCGCCGCCAGTCGGGCGACCAGCCGAGCTGGCGCTTTGCCTTTTCCGTCGACACGACGGGATTGTCCTCGGCGATGTTGAACGCGCCCGCTCGCGCCTGCCGCAGCGCGAGCACGGCGGCGTGCGCAGCCGCTTCGACATGAACCGGGCTTGCCCCTTTGGCAACATCGCTGCCCGTGCCGGGGCCGTACAGTTGTCCATAACGCAACACCGTGCCGATCAGCGGCGCCCGCAGGACCTGCGTTTCGAGCGATACGACGCCGCGCACGGTGACGAGGCGATTACCTTGGGCTTCCGTATCGAGCGGCTGTGTCTCGTCGTAGGGTTGCGCGCCTTCGCGATACGCCCACGCGATGCTTTGCGCAACGAAGCGCTTGCTGCCTGCCGCGCGCGCCGCGGCGATCAGGTTGCGCGTGCCTTCGTCGCGGATGCGCGCGTTCGCTGCAACGGCTTGTTGCATTCTCGCGGGATCGAGCGCGGGCGGCAGGTCGGTCAGCTGATGGATCACGCAGGCGGGTTCGATGCGCTGCAGCGCTTGCGTCAACGCGCGTGCGTCGAACACGTCGACGATGACGGGCGTTGCGCCCGCGTGTTCGATCTGGGATGCGCGCCCGGCGCGCCGCGTGCTGCCGTACACGGTGTATCCCGCATCGACCAGCAGCGGCACCAGTGCGCTGCCGATCGCGCCCGCTGCGCCTGCCAGAAAGACTTTCGTTTCCATCCGATGATCTCCGTGTATTCCGGGCCCTTGCGCCCCTGTACGCAGAGTAAGGCGGATAATGGACCACACAAAGATCCATTATCGAAAGAACGATTAGGCCATTATCGGCAGGCGATGGAAATAGAAAAACGGCGGCTCCGTTCCGGCAACATCCGCGTGCCGGAACCAAACCGCCGTCGGTGACGATTAGCGAAGCGTTTTAGAACTTGTGACGAATGCCGAGATTCACCATCTCCTGATGGCTCGTGCCCGCATAGCCATACGAGCCGATCGATGCCTGCGCGTCGGTGATCGTATTGGTGTTCGCGTCACGGGTTTGGCCGCTCGCGTGCTGATACGCGGCCGTCATGTAGAGGTCGGTACGCTTGGAGAGGTTGTAGTCCGCGCCCAGCGACACCTGATGATATGTCGCCGACGTGTCGCCGTTCGAATGCGTGTAGCTGTAGCCGACGCCCAGCAGCATCGCAGGCGTGGCCTGATAGTTCACGAAGCCCTGGCCCGTGTTATAGCGTTCGTTCGTGCCGAACACCGAGCTGTCGTCGCGGCGATACTGCGCATTGCTGTAGCCGAGGCCGAAGGTGAACGAACCGGCCGTATATTGGCCCGCTACGCGTGCAATGCCGATCGAATGCGCCGTCTGATAGCCGAGATTGACGGGACCGTCGAACGTGCCGTCGGAGGTGCTGTTCCAGGTGGTGCGAATGCCTTCCGATGCCGGGCTGTTGGACGTGTAGTAGTAACCCGCCGCAAGGCCGATCGGGCCGTTGTTATAGGCGACTGCGCCCGAATACGACTGCTCCGAGCCCGTGCTGCCCGCCACGCCGCCTAGCGAGTACATCGCTTCGAATTGCAGTCCCGCGAAAACGGGTGACGTGTACTTCACTGCATTGTTCACGCGGAAGCTGTTGTCGTAGTTGTCGACATCGCCTGCCGTGGCGAATGCGCTGCCGAAGTAGTTGTCGGCGGTGATGCCTTGCACGAGGTCGATCAGCGGATCGTATTGACGGCCGAGCGTAATGGAACCGTATTGATCTTGCGAAAGGCCGACGAATGCCTGACGGCCGAACAGGCGGCTGCCCTGGCCCATCTTGCCCGTGCTCGGGTCGAAGCCGCTTTCGAGCTGGAAGATCGCCTTCAGGCCTGCGCCCAGATCTTCACTGCCTTTGAGGCCCCAACGCGTGCCTGACAGATTGCCTGCGCTGGTATTGCCGAGCGACCACAGGCTGTTATTGCCCGATGCGTTGTGAACGTAAGTGATCCCCGTGTCGATCGTGCCGTACAGCGTGACGCTGGTCTGTGCGTGAGCGGCGCTGGTGGCCGTGGCCAGTGCGGCCAGTGAGATCATCGAGAGGGCGGTGCGCTTCATTCTTCTCTTCTCCTGCGTGTGGTAAAGCGTTGAATGAGCGAGAGACTAAAGGCGCACACAAAAAATGTAAAAAAGCCAAAAAGCGGCGTTAGTGAAATTCACAACACGCAATAGCGCAATTATTGCAGCTTCATACAAACAGTATTGCCGCGATCGCCTTTCTTCAGGCATGCCCGAGCAGATTGTTTTTACCAAACGAAAATTACCGCGTATTGCCGCAAATATTTCGCGGCAATACGGTGCGTGCGGCAATATTGCAGAAACAATGATAAATAATTGTCTATTGCGGGCTTTATCGTTTCGCGCAATGCGTTAGACTTTGCAGCGTTTCATCCTGTCTGCACGCAGCGGACAACACGCTTGAACGCGGCCTCGTGCCGCGTTTTTTTTCGCGTGTCGATTTGCATTGACCACGTCAGCCCTGATCGCCGCCGCCTACGGGCAGCACGGTGCCCGTGATGTACGAGGCTTCGTCGGAAGCGAGAAAGAGAATCGCGCCAACCTGTTCATCGATCGTTCCATAGCGATGCATCAGGCTCGTTGCCTTCGTCTGATCGACAATGCTTTGATACCAGCGCGCTTCCTGTTCCGTTTGCTGTTCCGTGTTGCGCGGGACGCGCCGCGCCGGCGCTTCCGTGCCGCCCGTTGCGACGGCATTGACGCGGATGCCGTCGGCGGCATGCTCGAATGCGAGGCTCGCCGTCAACGCATTGACGCCGCCCTTCGAAGCCGCATACGGCACGCGATAGATGCTGCGCGTCGCAATCGACGACACGTTGACGATGACGCCATGCCGACGCTCGATCATCGAAGGCAGCACGGCGCGGCAGCACCATAGCGTCGGAAACAATGAGCGGCGCACTTCGGCTTCGATCTGCGCTTCCTCGTATTCCTGATAGGGCTTGGCCCAGATGGTCCCGCCGACATTGTTGATCAGCACATCGATACGGCCAAACGCGCCGAGCGCGGCATCGGCCAGCTTGCATGCGCCTGCATAGGTCTCCAGATCGGCGGTCACGGCGATGCAGCGTGCGCCCGGTGCGGAGACTTCGGCTGCGACCTCATGGACGAAATCCGACCGGTCGCATAGCACGACCGTCGCGCCTTGCCGCGCGGCCGCAATCGCGACGCCGCGTCCGATGCCTTGCGCCGCGCCCGTCACGACGACCACTTTTCCTTCGAAACGTTGATTCATGATGGTCAGGCCGCGTTGGTGGCAGAGAATTTTTCGTAGTGGAAGCTCGCGGGCGTGACGCCGATTTCGCGAAGCCAGCCGCGCACTGCATCGACCATCGCAACGGGGCCGCACAGATAGACGTCGACGTCGCCGCCATTGAGCCACGCGGGATCGACGTGCGCCGTCACGTAGCCTTTGAGCGGATGATCGCTCGCGGCATCGGCGACGCAGGTTCGGTAGGCGAAGTCCGGCAGCGTGCTTTGCGCCGCATCCAGCTGCGGCAGCGCGACGAGATCGGTGTCGTTGGTCACGCCGTACACCATCCGCACCGGCTGCGTTGCGCCGTCTTTCGCGGCGAGCACGTCGAGCATCGACAGGAACGGCGCGATGCCCGTGCCGCCCGCGAGAAACAGCACGGGCCGCGTCGCTTCGCGCAGATAGAACGCGCCGTACGGCCCGGAGAACGCGACGCGTTGACCCGGCTGCGCGTGCTGGCTTAGATACGTGCTCATCTTGCCTTCGGGCACGTTGCGCACGACGAACGACACGCGCGATTCGCCCGGCGCGGAACTGAACGAATACGAACGCGTCAGCGCGCTGCCGGGCACCTCGACGTTGACATACTGGCCTGCAAGAAAGCTCAGTTGATCGGGTGCATCGACGTCGATTGAAAATTCGATTGTCGAATCGGAGAGCTTCTGCACGTTGGCAAGTGTGCCTTCGTGACGTGCAACGCCCGTCTTGCAGGCCGCCGACGAAGCCGGCACGCGAATCACGCAGTCGGAGCGCGGACGCGTCTGGCAAGCGAGTACATAGCCTTGCGCCGCGTCTTCGGGCGTCAGCGCGTCTTCGATATAGCTCGATTCAGGCAGGTCGTACGTGCCTGATTCGCAGAAGCCGCGACACGTACCGCACGCGCCGTCGCGGCAATCGAGCGGAATGTTGATCTTCTGCCGGTACGCTGCGTCCGACAAGGTTTCGTTGTCGCGGCACGTGATGAAGCGCGTGACGCCATCTTCGAACTGGAGGGCGATGCGATGTTCCATGGACTGCTCCTGTGCTGCCTGATGCTGCTGTGTATCGTGGCCGATCGTCAACGCGCTCAGATGTGATAGATATCGATCACCTGATTGATGTAGTCGTTCTTCAACACGACATACTTGTTCAGGATGCGCGGCGCAGCGCCGCTGAAATCGATCACGTAGCGCGACATGCCGAAATAGCTGTAATTGGTTTTGTAGCGATGGCTCAGCGTGTGCCAGTTGAAGCGCACCGTGCAGACGCCGTCGTCGTGGCTCTCAAGTTCTACGTTGCTGATGTTGTGGCACGTGCGCGTGTCGGGAATCGTCGCGCTCGACCGCTCGGTCTTGATGCGGAACACGCGGTCTTCCAGGCCCTGGCGGCTCGGGTAGTAGATCAGCGAGATCTCGCGTTGCGGGTCCGTGATCAACTGGTCGGTGTCGTCCCATGAAGGCATCCAGAAGACGGCATCGGGGTGATAGAGATCGAGCCATTCGTCCCATTGCTCGTCGTCGAGAAGACGCGCTTCGCGGTACAGAAACGCCTGGATGTCCGCGAGTGCGGGCGCCGTGATGATCGTGCTCATGCTGCGCTCCTTTCTCGCGCGAGTGCGTCGCGTATCGTTTCGACCCAGTAGCGGTGCTGGATCGTGTAAAGCCCTTCGTCTTCCGTCTTCACGCCGCTCAGCAAGGGCTTGAGTCCGATCTTCTGCGCGCCTTCGTCGGCACCTTCAATCCAATGCGTCGAGCCGCGGCACATGTCGTTCCATTCAACGGAGCGCGCAGCATAACCTTGCTGGCACGCGCGGAATTCTTCGAGGTCGTCGGGTGTCGCCATGCCGCTCACGTTGAAGAAGTCTTCGTACTGGCGGATGCGGCGTGCGCGCGCTTCATCGGATTCGCCCTTGGGGGCGATGCAGTAGATCGTCACTTCCGTCTTGTTCACCGACAGCGGCTTCAACACGCGAATCTGCGAACCGAACTGATCCATTAGATACACGTTCGGATAGAGGCACAGATTGCGCGAGTTCTGGATCATCCAGTCGGCGGTTTCGCCGCCGCAACGCGCGGCGAATTCATCGCGGCGATTGAAGTTCGGGCGGTCTTCGGGGTTCGCCCAGCGCGACCACAGCAGCATGTGGCCGTGTTCGAACGCGTAGAAGCCGCCGCCCTGGCGGCCCCAGCCGCCCGCGTCCATCGCGCGGATCTTGTCTTCGGCCGCGTTCTTTTCCTTGCGCTGACTGGTGGTTGCCGCGTAGTTCCAGTGCACGGCCGACACGTGATAACCGTCCGCACCGTTTTCGGCCGTCAGCTTCCAGTTTCCTTCATACGTATACGTCGACGAACCGCGCAGCACTTCCAGACCGTCTTCCGATTGATCGACGATCATGTCGATGATGCGGGCGGCTTCGCCGAGGAATTCGGTGAGCGGTTTCACATCGGGATTCAGGCTGCCGAACAGAAAGCCGCGATAGCTTTCGAAGCGCGCGAGCTTCTTCAGATCATGCGAGCCTTCGTGATTGAAGCACTCGGGATAACCCGCACCTTCGGGGTCTTTCACCTTCAGCAGCTTGCCGCTGTTGTTGAAGGTCCAGCCGTGGAACGGGCAGGTAAAGGTCGCCTTGTTGCCGCGCTTGTGGCGGCACAGCATCGCGCCGCGATGCGTGCACGAATTGACGAGCGCGTTCAGTTCGCCCTGACGGTTGCGCGTGATGACGATAGGCTGACGGCCCATCGTGGTCGTGAAGTAATCGTTGTTCGACGGAATCTGGCTTTCGTGCGCGAGGTAGATCCAGTTGCCTTCGAAAATGTGCTGCATTTCCAGCTCGAACAGCGCTTCGTCGGTGAATGCGCTGCGGTGCAGGCGGTAGTCGCCGCGCGTGCTGTCTTCGACCAGATAGTCGTCGATATGTTTGAGCTTCGGACTGCGGTCCGGGTAGATGGGGATCATCGGAAGTCTCCAGTTCGATGTCGGCGCTCGCGTCCCGTTCGGTGGCTACCCGAAAGGTATAATTTGTTAGGGCGCTGCGTGTGAGTGAAGAGTAGTTGGCGCACATACAGAGCGTCCAACACTGATTTAGTATCAGTTCAATATCTCAGGGGTATCGTCATGGAGTTGCGCCATCTGCGTTACTTCGTCGCCGTGGCTGAGGAGCGCAACTTCACGCGCGCCGCGCAACGCCTGCATATCGCGCAGCCGCCGCTTAGCCGCCAGATGCAGCAACTGGAAGAACTGCTTGGCGTGCAACTGTTCGTGCGCAATTCGCGGCCGGTCGAGTTGACGGACACGGGGCGGTTCTTTTATTCACACGCAGTGAAGCTGCTCGCGGAAACGGCCGAGCTGGAGTCGATGACGCGGCGTGTCGGCAAGATCGAGCGCAGTCTTTCTGTCGGGTTTGTCGGCTCGACGTTGTACGGAATGTTGCCGAAGATCATTCGGCGCTTTCGCACCGAGCACAGTGCGGTCGAATTGACGTTGCACGAGATGTCCACGATGGACCAGATCAAGGCGCTCAAGGAAGGCACGATCGATGTCGGGTTTGGGCGCATTCGCCACGAGGACCCGAGTATCAGGCGGATCGTGTTACGCGAGGAGCGGATGATTGTTGCGTTGCCATTTGGGCATTCGTTGTCTGAAGTGAAGCCCGTTTTGTCGCTGCACGATCTGATCAACGAGACCTTGATTATTTTTCCCAAGGCGCCACGGCCCAGCTATGCCGACCAGGTGCTGGCCGCGTTCCGCGATCGTGGCCTGGAGCCGGCGCGCATCTATGAGACGCGGGAGTTGCAGATTGCGCTCGGGCTGGTTGCGGCGGGAGAGGGGATATCGGTTGTGCCGAGTAGTGTGTATGGGCTCAAGCGCGACGATGTCAGCTACAAGGAGCTGGACGACGCGAACCTCGTGTCGCCGATTATCATGAGCATGCGGATGCTCGATGAGTCAGAAGATCTGACCGAGATGCTGGAGCTGATCTATCGGCTTTATGAGGAAGCGAAGATGGAGTATTTGCCGCCGCATGCGGAAGGTTGACGTCTCCGTTTAACGGCAGGCGGCGACGGGCGTGTTCGGTCGACGTGTCCAGCTACGACGAAAACAAAACACGAATACCCGCGCCGCACCGCGCCAGCCACGACGAAAGCGTCAGCAACAAAACACACCAAACCTAATGCGTCTGCGCGCGAGCCCGCTCCGCCTCGGCGTGAGGCTGCGTCACCGCACTAACAACGACGAACACAACGACATTCACCGCCAGCGCAATAAAGCCGATATTGACGTCCTTCAGCGCATCCGGCAAAAACGGCATCAACTGCCCGACGCTCATCTTGAAGATCGTCGTGACGGCGACGACAGCTACGCCGGCGAGAATCCCGCAAAACGCCCCTTGCTTCGTAGCCCGATTCCGCGGCGCGAGACTGCAGATGACAGCGGGAAACAGTTGCGTAACAAAGCTATACCCCATCAAAAGCAGCGCAACGATGGTCTCCCCGCCGTGCAGCGTGAAAAGCACGGCGACCACCGCGACCAAAGGCACAAACACGCGCGCAAGCTTCGCAACAGTTTCATCAGAAGCATTGCGCTGCACGAGCCCGCGATAGATATCATTGGCGAGCAGCGTCGAAGCCGTCGTGAGGATCATCGACCCGGGCACGAGCGCCGTCAGTATGCCTGCTGCACCAATCACCCCAACGAACCACGGATCAAAAGTCTGCAGCGACAGCTTGAACAGCGAAAGATCGATATCACCGCCCTTGAGTCCCGGCACCTTGAGCGCCGCAGCAAACCCGACAAAAAACACAAACAGCAGGATCAACTGATAAAGCGGCAACACAATCGCATTACGCCGAAAGATGCGTTCATCCTTCGCGGTAAAAACAGACCCGAACGTATGCGGCCACATGAAAAACCCGAGCGCCGTGAGCAGCACGGTGGACTGAAACCACGTCACGCTCGACCCCTTCTCGGGGAACGTGAGAAAGCCGGGCCGCGCTACATCGATTGCATGGAACATCTGCCCGAGGCCGCCGTAGTAATGCATCGGCAGATAGATCCCGAGAAACAGCACGATGCCGAGTATCAGCATATCCTTGACGACCGAATTCCACGCGGAACCGCGCACACCCGACACGATCACATAAATCGTCACCACGCCCGCGCCGATCCAGATCGCCGCCGACGACGAAATCGCGCCATAGGAAGCCGTCGAAACAATAATGCCCAGCCCCTTGAGTTGCAGCACGAGATACGGAATCAGCGCAGCCACGTCAACGACGGCAACCAGCACCCCAAGCGGTGCGCTATCGTACTTGCGCGTAAAGAAATGCGGCTGGGACACCACGCGATGCGTCTTCGCAAATCGCCAGACAGGCGGCAGCATCCAGTACGACAGCACATACGCCAGCGTGCCATACGCGAGGATGTAATAGACGGGCGCGCCCTTGCCATATGCAAAGCCGCTGCCGCCAAGGAAGGTGAACGTCGTGTAGATCTCGCCCGCCATCAGCAGGAACACGAACGCGGTGCCGAAGCTGCGGCCGCCCACCGTCCATTGCTCGAGGCTCATGTCATGCCCGCGACGGGCGCGTACGCCAAGATAGAGCGCGAACAGCGTGACGGCGACAATGATTGCGAGTGCGCTGCTCATGAACGCACCTCCTCGCCGGAATGCGCTTGCCGGTTTACAGGATCGAACCGGTAGACGATGGCCATGATGATCGAGCTCAGCACGACCCACATGACGATCCACGCAAGCACGAACGGCATGCCGAGCACGAGCGGCTCGACCCGGTTGACGAACGGAACGCCGAGCAGAATGCCGATGAACGGCAGCACGGCGAGCAGACGAAATGACATGGGACAACTCCTCGAATGAGAATGAGCCGGTCTCGATGAACGTCAATTCCTGAAGCAATGACTGGGATGCCGCGCACCGACTGTATGCCTCTAGCCATATTCCGGTAAAGGTCGCCAAAAATATGCAGGTATATTGAAAGGAACATGCGCAAACGCAGTGCCCGTGAGTATCGGCATGCATCGCAGGCGTGCTGCATTGCATGAAGAAGGTGCCTCTCGCATGGCGTGCGCAATTGGTTGCATTTACACTGTTCGGCCCTCGTGCTCCGTTGCGCGGCGCAAAAATCAAAACCATCAAAGAGCAAATTCATCGATGATCTCGAGCCTGATTTCGGAGATTCTGTTTGGCTTCACCGGGTTGATCAGCATCATCAATCCGATCGCGATCGCCTTCGTGTTTCTCGACCGCACGGATTCGCTGACCGACGCGGAGCGCGCCGCGCTCGCCAAGCGCGTGTCCATCAATGCGTTCTTCGTGCTGCTGGTCGTATTCTTTGTCGGCACGCCGATCCTGCATTTCTTCGGCATTTCAATGGAAGCGCTGCGTATCGGTGGCGGCCTCGCCGTGGCTGTCAGCGCGTGGAATATGCTCAATGCGCCGGAACGCCAGCCGAACGAAGCGGCCGTCAAGCCCGTCGATCCCGACAACGCGATGTCGAAGGCTTTCTTTCCGTTGACGGTGCCGCTCACCACCGGACCCGGCACGATGGCCACGGCCATCGCGCTGAACGCGAACCGCAGTCACAAGCTGTCGGAGTTCGTGATGTCGTCGATCGCGTCCGTGACGATTTCGTTTCTTGTCATGCTCGCGGTCTGGTTCACGTACAACCACGCCGCCACGCTCGGCCGCTATCTGGGCAAGGAAGGCACCAAGGTGGCGCTGCGCGTGTCCGCATTCTTGCTGCTCTGCATTGGCGTGCAGATCATCCTGACGGGGCTGGCCGAGTTTCTTGCGCCGATCGCCAGTGGCCGGGCAGGCGGTTGAACGGATGAACTTCGGAGTCTTGGCGGACGCGACCCCGTATGTGACAGTTTGAAACCGGCGCGGACGTAGGCGTTTTTCATCGAGGAGAGCGATCATGTGCCGCTGGCTGGCTTACACAGGAAACCCGATTCAGCTCGAAGCCGTGCTGTTCCGGGCCAAGCATTCGCTGATCGACCAGAGCCTGCATTCGCGGCTCGGGCAGACCACCACCAACGGCGACGGCTTCGGCGTCGGCTGGTACGGCCATCCGAGCGACATTCCGTTCCGCTACCGCTGCGCGCATCCCGCATGGAGCGACCGCAATCTGCGCGACGCCGCGCGGGCCGTGCGCGCGTCGCTGTTCGTCGCGCATATCCGTGCCGCCACGGACACCCCTTCGCAGGAAACCAACTGCCATCCGTTTCGTTATGGCCGCTGGCTATTCATGCACAACGGCCTCGTGCGCGACTATCCTAAAGTGCGGCGCGACCTGATGCTCGGCATCGACCCGGACCTGTTCGCATCGATCGAAGGCTCGACGGATTCCGAAGTCATGTTCTTTCTCGCGCTCACCTTCGGACTCGAAATCGACCCGGTGCTCGCACTGGAGCGCATGGCGGGCTTCGTCGAGCAGACGGGGCGGCGGCACGGCATCGCGGCGCCGCTGAACATGACCGTCTGCGCGACGGACGGCGAACAGATCGTCTCAGTGCGTTATTCGAGCGAGCGGCAGTCGCGCTCGCTCTTCCACAGCACCTCGATCCGTCATCTGATGGAGTTGTATCCTGATGATCCGCGTCTTGCCGCCGTCGGCGCAGATGCGTTCCTCGTGCTGTCCGAGCCGCTCGTCGACCTGGAAGGCTGGTGGGAGGAAATACCGGAATCGACGGCGATCGTCGCGAAGGGCGGCGGGATCGAGGCACGGCCATTCGATCCGCATGGAACGTAGTAGCGTTGCACGTCCACGGCCACGCGCTCCGTATAAACCCTGATACGCAGCGCGCGTCCGTCTGCCGTTGTTGCATGAAGGGAGTGCAACCATGAGTCGTCCAGTGACTGCAGACATCGCGACTGACAAACCATCCGACAGCACTCGCCACCGGTCCGATCTGGCCGTCGAGGTGCTGGCGTCGGAGCAGAGCGTATTGCGCCTGCTCACGCGCAGCACGCCATTGCCCGAACTGCTGGCGGAGGTGTGCCGCCGCGCCGAAACGCTGCTAGGCGAGGGCTCGCGCTGCTCGATCCTCGTGCTCGATACGGATGGCTTCACCGTGCGGGTCGGCGCGGCCCCGTCGCTGCCGGCGCAGTACAGCGCGGCCATCGACGGCATGTCGATCGGCCCGTGCGCCGGTTCCTGCGGCACGGCGATGTACGACCGGCGGCTGGTGATCGTGGAGGACATCGAAAGCGATCCGCTGTGGGCGGACTACCGGCATCTCGCGCTGCCGCTCGGGCTGCGCGCCTGCTGGTCGGTGCCGTTCGAGGACGACGCGGGTCAGGTGCTGGGCGCGTTCGGCGTCTACTACGACAGGCGCCGGGGTCCGGACGAAGACGAACATGCGCTGCTGCGCGAGATCGGCCAGAGTGTCGGTCTTGCCGTTCATCAGGATCTGATGCGCAAGCGCCTCGCGGAAAGCGAGGAGCATCACAGGCTCGTCGTCGATCATCTCAACGAAGGCATCGTCGTGCAGACGCGCGACGGCATCGTGCTGGCCTGCAATCCGAGTGCGCGGCGCATGCTGCGGGCGACGGGCGAAGTGATCGGCCAGGACATCTACAAGGTGATTCGCGCCGCGTACTGGGAGGACGGCTCGCCCGTCAAGCCAGGCGACCAGCCGACGCAGCGCGTTCTGCGCACGGGCAATCCCGTGGTCGGCATGACGCTGCGGCTCGAGCTGACAGGCGGCGAATCGCTCTGGATCACCGAGAACGTGGTGCCCATCGTCAAGCCCGGCGAGACTGAGCCCAACGCCGTGCTCATATCGTTCAACGACATCAGCGCGGTGCGCTCGGCGCGTGCGCAACTGCAGCACCTCGCCACGCGCGATTCGCTGACCGGGCTCTACAACCGCGCGTTTCTCGCCGACCGGATGAGCGCGCTGCTCGCACCGCATGCGGGCGCCGACGGGCACGACGCCGGGGCGGCTCGACGGGCGGTGACGCGACTGGCCGTGCTGTTCGTCGATCTCGACGGCTTCAAGAAAGTCAACGACATCGCCGGCCACGAGGCGGGCGATGCGCTGTTATGCAGCGTCGCCGCGCGGCTCGCGGCCTGCGTGCGCCGCGAGGACACGCTTGCGCGCGTCGGCGGCGACGAGTTCGTGATCGCGACGGGCGGCTATGACGACGCATCGTTCCTGACTTCGTTCGCGCAGCGCGTGCTCGACACGATCGCAATGCCGTTCGCGGTCGGCGGCAACGAGTATTACCTTGGCGCGTCGATCGGCATCAGCCTGTATCCCGAAGACGGACACGACGCGCAGACGCTGATGCGCAACGCCGACTCGGCGATGTACCACGCGAAGCAGCGCGGCCGCAACAACTTCCAGTTCTTCACGGCCGAGTTGAGCCAGCGTCTGCAACGGCGCTTCGCGATCGAGCAGTTGCTGCGGCGCGCGCTCGTCGCCGACGAACTGAGCCTCGCGTATCAGCCGATCGTCGAGGGCGCGACGGGGCGCATCGTCGGCGCCGAAGCGCTGCTGCGCTGGCATAACGGCGAGCTGGGCAATGTGTCGCCCGCCGAATTCATTCCCGTCGCCGAAGATACCGGCCTCATCATCGATATCGGCCGCTGGGTGCTGGAGAACGCGTGCCTGCAGGCCGTCGAATGGCGCCGGACGATCACGCCGCATCTGATGATGGCCGTGAACCTGTCGCCGCGTCAGATCAACGGCGAGCTGATCGGGCATGTGGCGTTGAGCCTGGAGCACGCGGGGCTGGAAGCGTCGGCGCTCGAACTGGAGATTACGGAAGGCGTGCTGATGAGCGACAGCGATGCCGTCATGCCGCTGCTGACGACGCTCGCGCGCATGGGCGTGCGCATATCCGTCGACGATTTCGGCACCGGCTATTCGTCGCTGTCCTATCTGAAGCGCTTTCCGTTGCACAGTCTGAAGGTGGACCGCTCGTTCGTCGCGGGTTTGCCCGGGCATCGCGATGCCGTCGCCATCACGCATGCCGTCGTTGCGATGGCGCATTCGCTCGGCATGAACGTGACGGCGGAAGGCGTCGAAACCAGCGAGCAGGCGGCGTTTCTGCGCTCGATCGGCTGCGAGCGGCAGCAGGGCTATCTGTTCGGCCGGCCCGTCGTGCCGGGCGAGTTCGCGCGTGAAGCGCAGCGGCTGCAGGCGGGCGTCTGATCGATGCGGCTTCACGTTCGTTCACGCGGGGCGGTTACACTGGCGCTCGTTTTTTCCCTTGCGAGCGATGCGTGGACGCAGTTCTGAAGAGCGCGTTTGATGGTGCGCGGCGTGGTTGCGCCGTGCTGGTTGCGGCGTTGACGTTGACGTTGACGTTGACGTTGACGTTGACGTTGGCGTTCTCGCTGGCCGATGCCAGCGTGGCTGCGCCGCCGGCATCGCAGTCCGTGGATCGACCCGCCGGCCTCGTGCAGACCCGCGCATTCGACGCGTCGCCGTGGATGTCGTATTACGGCGATGCAGCGGCGCTCGGCAGCGTGACACGGGCAGCGTCGACCTTTCGCGTCATCGACGTCGATCTCGATCCCGACGCGGACAACTTCACGCCCGCCGAAGTCGCCGCGCTCAAGCACGACGGCCGCAACATCGTGTTGAGCTACCTGAACCTCGGATCGTGCGAAACGTATCGCTCGTACTGGCGCGCCGTGCCGGAAGGCTTCGTGTCATGCGGGGCGAACAAGGCGGCGCACGCGGGCGCGTATCGCGGCTATCGGCAGGAGACATGGATGAACCTGTCGAATGCGGATTATCAGCGGCTCATCGTCGATTACGTCGCGCCGCGTCTGGTCGCGCAGGGCGCCGACGGCTTCTATCTCGACAACCTCGAAATCGTCGAACACGGTACGTCGACGCGCAACGGCCCGTGCGACGCCGCGTGCGCGCAAGGCGGCCTCGATCTCGTGCGCAAGCTGCGCGAGAAATACCCGGCACTCGTCTTCGTGATGCAGAACGCCACCGGCCGCACGACGCGCGAGGGCATGACGGGCGGCATCGCGTTCGCATCGCTGCTCGATGGCGTCGCGCATGAAGAGGTGTATGCGCCGAAGTACGACGCTGCGGCGGAAGCGGAACTGGGCGCGTGGCAAGCGTTGGCGCTCAGGCCGAATGGACACGCGTTCTGGATTGCGACGCTCGACTATGTCGGCGGTTGCGATGCGGCCGCGAAAGCGCGCCGTGTGTTCACGCGCAGCCGTGCCAAAGGCTTCGTGCCGTATGCCTCGGACAGCAGCGCGAAGCAGGGAGTCGTGTGCTACTGGTAGAAGTCGTGAAGGCGCGCGGGATCTGAGCGATCAGGTGCGCGAGGTCAACAGCTTCAAACCCGCGAGGCCGAAGACGATCGCGAGGCCGCCGTCGAGCCAGCGGCGAATCGACAGGTACACGCGGCGCGCGAGCGGTGTCGAGAACAGCGCCGCATAGCTGCCGAACACCAGCATGCCGATCGCGAGGCATCCGGCGACGATGGCCAGCATATGCGGTGCGCCGCCGTTCGCAGGCGAGGCGAGCGCCACCACCGAAATCCACACCAGAATCGCCTTCGGGTTCGTCAGATGCAGCAGCAAGCCGCGCGTGTAGATGCGGCGCAACGTCAGTTGCCCGCCCGCCGCCTGCGTCCGCGCAGCGCGCGGCTGCCATGCCGCGCGGCCCGACTTGAACGCGAGCCACAGCAGATAGCAGCCGCCGACAATCTTCAGCCCGACCATCGCTCCCGAGAACGCCAGCAGCGCCGCCGACAGCCCGAGCGCCGCCAGCATCGCCCAGAAGCACGAGCCGCACACGACGCCCGCCGCGAACGCGAAGGCGGCCTTGCGCCCGTCCGTTGACGCGATCGACATGATGGCCAGATTGCTCGGCCCCGGGCTTGCCGTGCCGACGAAATACGCGGAGTAGGCGAACAGGACGTTCGCGGAGAGCATCGGAAGGCTGGTCATGGGATGGGCGCGGAAAATGGGGTTAGCGGAGATTGTCGGTGCTGCGTGCGTCGCGCGGAATAGACAGTTCGCGGTGCGCAAGGCGGGCCAGCGGCACTGACGGTTCATGACAGCGTCACCCGTTCAGCGTCGCGACGCTCGCGTCAGGTCGGGCCAGCAGCGTTCGGCGATCCGCTCGCGATACGCCATCAAGGCGGGATGCTGCGAGACGAAATCGCGCACGGGACTGTCGAAGGGCGGCGCGATTGCCGTGTGGACCCACGCGAAGCCGGTGGCGTCGATCGTCGTCGGCTCGTCGCCGAGCAGGAAGCGCTGGTCGCCGAGCAGACCGGCGACGGCCTGCCAGCCTTCGATGCCCATCTGCGCGACTTCGTCGTAGCTATGCCGTCCCGTACCTTGCTCCCACGCCTGGCGTAACACCTTGCGGCGAATCACGGGCATCAGCAGCGGCGCGAACATGCCGATCAGCGGGCGGACGGGCGGCGGCGACGTGAGGCGCGCGTAGTCGATCAGAAGCGGCGTGTAGGCCGCCATGTTGCGCTCGACAGCCCAACGAAAATACACGGTCACGAAATACAGATGCGTTTCGAAGAGCGCCTTGATCGCGGCCGATCGCGCGCGCTGCTGCGGATCGAGCCGCGCGTCGTCGAGTGCGTTCGGGTGGCGGCGTTGCAGGTAGGCGATGATCGCGGACGAATCGCAGATCGTCACGCCGTCGATCTCGGCGACGGGCAGCTTTTTTTTCGGCATCGCGTTGAGCTTGCCGATGCGTCCTTCGTACGGAATGCCCGACAGCCTCAGCCACGTTTCGAGCTTGACGACGAATGGACTGAGATCGGGCGGCATTGCGCCGGAACCGTCGCCGAACTTGTAAACGATCATGACGTCCTCTCATGCGCCTTTGTGCTGCTGCGTGTGCTGCGCGTGGCTCGCAACCGCGATCCTACAGGCACGCGTGCGCGAGGTGAATCCGGCCAGTTCAGCGCGCATGGACTTTCGTGCCAGCACGACGCGCGGATTGTTGTCGCCACGCAAACATAGATTCCCCGCGCATACGATTGATGCTTGACGAGGGATTCATAGAATAGATACCAAGGCGCGCCGGTTTCGAGGGCGCCAGGCGATTCAGGCGTTCGGACGAATGGTGGAGATTGAAATGGACATCCTCGATGTAGCGCGACAAGCAGGCATGACGGTCGTGCTCGAAGCACGGATCGGTCGACAGGAATATCACAGTGTGCATGGATCGCTGGCGGCGCTGCAGAGCTTCGCCGAGCGGGTGAGGGCGTCGACGATGGAAGAAGCCCACGCCGTCGAACATGAGTGAAAAAAAAGCCGTCGATTGGCGACGGCTCTTTGTTGCTATGTGGTCTCCAGCGCTCGATCCGGCGATCAGCCGCTGAACAGTTCGACGAGACAGACGACCGTCGCGAACAGTCCTATGCAGCCGCCCAACGCGACTGCACCTTGCATGAAACCTCCTAAATTCCCCATGTAGCGCTCCGTAGTGTTCTGGGTGGTGGCGCTAGTCTAAATCGAAAGAAATAAGAAAGGTAAAAGAAAGTATCGGCTCATTTTTCGCCGGTGTGCGACCGTCGTTACTTGTACGACGACGTATCTCAGCGAATTTTCCGACTGCATAGCTGTTCTTCCGGCTTGTTTCCCGTTTTGCGAGACCTTGAGCACGATGGGACCGCTCTCGCCCAACCTTGCGGACAATTTCCCAGTGTTCCAATCTTCCTTTTAGCGCACAAGAGAACAATCCGATGTTCGAATGAACATCATGCGCGCGCGATCCGCGTTTTGTCCTTTCACAACACAGCCGCCCGTAATTTGCGCTGAACGGCCATCTGACGGGCCTGTCGTCTCGACTAATCCGTGTACTACATGGTTTTCCCTGGTATCCGACAGACGTTTGAGTGATACGATGACCGACGATAAACGCTGATTGAATGTTCGAATTCGCGCATCCGTCAGCGACACCGCCGGGCAACCCTCGGGCCCGGTCTGTACAAGGAAATGGAGACTGACTTGAGAACAATCATTGGCCTGCGCTGGTGGATCATCGCGCTCGTGTGCCTCGGGACCATCGTCAACTACCTGTCGCGCAACGCGCTCGGCGTCATGGCGCCGGAGCTGAAGACGTTGCTGCACATGAACACGCAGCAGTATTCGTATGTCGTCGGCGCGTTCCAGATCGGCTACACGATCATGCAGCCGGTCTGCGGCCTGATCATCGATCTGATCGGGCTGCGTCTGGGCTTCGCGCTGTTCGCCTGCCTGTGGTCGGCGACGGGCATGCTGCATGGTCTCGCGAGCGGCTGGCTGTCGCTCGCCGCATTGCGCGGTCTGATGGGCTTGTCGGAAGCCGTCGCGATTCCTGCCGGCATGAAGGTGGTTGCCGAGTGGTTTCCGAATCGCGAGAAGTCGGTGGCTGTCGGCTATTTCAACGCGGGCACGTCGCTCGGCTCCTTGTTCGCGCCGCCGCTGGTGGTGTTTCTCTCGCTGCGCTACGGCTGGCAGAGCGCGTTTGCCGTGACGGGCGCGCTGGGTTTCGTGTGGGCGGCGCTCTGGTACGTGTTCTATCGCGCGCCCGCCGACCACAAGCGCATCAGCGAGAAAGAACGCACGGCCATCGTAGAAGGGCAGACGCCGCCCGCCGCCCATGGGCAGGACAAACGCCGCATCCGCGAAGTGCTCGGCACGCGCCGTTTCTGGGCGATCGCGCAGGCGCGCTTTTTCGCCGAGCCCGCCTGGCAAACCTTCAGCTTCTGGATTCCTCTCTATCTCGCCACCGAGCGCCACATGGACCTGAAGCAGATCGCGATGTTCGCGTGGCTGCCGTTCCTTGCAGCCGACCTCGGCGGTCTGTTCGGCGGTTATCTGTCGCCGTTCCTGATGAAGCGGCTGCGCGTGCCGCTGATCTGGTCGCGCATCACGGGCGTCGTGCTAGGCGCATTCATGATGATCGGTCCGGCGTGCATCGGGCTGGTCGCTTCGCCGTACGAGGCCATTGCGCTGTTCTGCGTCGGCGGCTTCGCGCACCAGATGATTTCCGCGCTCGTCAACACCCTCGCCGCCGACGTGTTCGAACCCGGTGAAGTCGGCACCGCAGCGGGCTTTGCGGGCATGGCGGCGTGGATCGGCGGGCTGGGTTTTTCGCTGATGGTGGGCGCGCTGGCCGACAAGATCGGCTACACGCCGCTGTTTGGCGCGCTCGGCGCGTTCGACCTGATCGGCGCGACGCTGCTGGTGATCCTGATGCGCGGCGTGTCGCGCGACGCCCGTCTGCAACGCGTCGAAAACGGCGCGGGCAGCGCGGCCTGAACTTGACTGACCTGGAAACACATCATGGCTACGTTGAAGAACCGACCGCAGTTTTCCGTCATTGAAGTGCCCGCCGAAGCGCTTCCCGTACCAGCCGGCAACCCGATCGTGTTGTCCGCTGCCGATGGCGCGCGGATCGAACTGTTCGTTCTCGCCGACGACATCATCCGCGTGCTCGTGCTGCCGACGGGCGAGCTTCGCGGACCGCGCACCTGGTCGATTGCGCCCGGTCTGGACGACGTGCCGCTCGACGGCCGCGACCGGCGCGATATGAGCGGCTTCGGGCCGACGGTATTCAGCGCGACGCGCGACGCGCAACGGCTGGTCGTCGAAACGGCGCAGATCCGTCTGACCGTCGCGCTGGACGGCGGCTTCTGTTCGTGGGCCATCGCGCGCGACGGCGCGTGGCACGACGTGATGAACGACCGCAAGACACAGGCGTACAACTTCGGCTGGTGGGACGAGCGTGTTTATCACTACGTCGAACGGCAGCGCGGCGAAATGTACGTCGGCCTCGGTGAACGCGCCGGCACGCTGGACCGCGCGAACCAGAGCTACGAGATGCGCAACATCGACGCGATGGGCTATAGCGCGCGCAGCACGGACCCGCTATACAAGCACATCCCGTTCTACGTGACGTGGCAGCCGCAAACATCGATGGGCTTTGGTGTGTTCTACGACACGCTCGCCGATTGCCGCTTCGACATGGGCCGCGAACTGGACAACTATCACGGCCACTACCGTCATTTCGTCGCCGAGCATGGCGACCTGGACTACTACTTCATCGCGTCGGCCGATACGCCGCTGCACGCGGTGCGCCGCTTCACCTGGCTCACGGGCCGGCCGGCATTGATGCCGAAGTGGGGCCTCGGCTATTCCGGCTCGACGATGAGCTATACCGACGCGCCCGACGCGCAACACAAGATGGGCGAATTCATCGCGCGTTGCCGCGAGCATGACGTGCTGTGCGATTCGTTCCACCTGTCGTCCGGCTACACGTCGATTGGCGCGAAGCGTTATGTATTCAACTGGAATCACGAGAAATTTCCGGACATCGACGGTTTCGTGCACGGCTATCTGCGCGAGGGCGTGAAGCTGTGCGCGAACATCAAGCCGTGCCTGTTGCAGGATCACCCGGCATTCGACGAAGCCGCACAGGCGGGGTTGCTGATCGAATCCCGCGACGGCGAGCCCGCATGGGTTCAGTTCTGGGACGAAGTGGGCGCGTATCTCGACTTCACGAATCCCGCCACCATCGACTGGTGGAAAGCACGCGTGAAGGACAGTCTGCTGCGCCATGGCATTGCATCGACGTGGAACGACAACAACGAGTTCGAAATCTGGACGCCCGACGCGATCGCGCAGGGCTTCGGCGAGCCGTTCCCGGCGCACCAGGCCAAGGTGCTGCAGACACAGTTGATGATGCGCGCGTCACGCGACGCACAGCGCGAGCACTCGCCCGGCACGCGGCCATTCCTCGTGTCGCGCTCGGGCGGCGTCGGCATGCATCGTTATGTGCAGACGTGGTCCGGCGACAACTACACGTCGTGGGAGACGCTGCGCTACAACCTGAAAATGGGTCTTGGCCTCGCGATGTCGGGCGTGTCGAACAGCGGTCATGACATCGGCGGATTTTCCGGTCCGGCGCCCGAGCCGGAACTGCTGCTGCGCTGGGTCGCGTTCGGCATTTTTCTGCCGCGTTTCAGCATCCATTCGTGGAACGACGACGGCACCGTCAACGAACCCTGGATGTATCCCGAAGCGACTGCGCAGATTGCCGGGCTCATCAAGCTGCGGTATCGGCTGATTCCGTATCTGTACGAACTGCTGTGGCAATCGCACCGTTCGTACGAACCGGTGCTGCGGCCGCTGTTCGCGGAGTTTCCGAACGATCCGCGCTGCCTCGCGGACGGTGATGACATGATGCTCGGTGCGTCGCTGCTCGTTGCGCCTGTCGTGGAGCAAGGGCAAAGCAAGCGCGCCGTGTATCTGCCGGCGGGCGCGCGCTGGGCGTCGTACTGGAGCGGCGAGGTGTTCGAGGGCGGGCAGGGCGTGACGCTGCCGGCGCCGTTCGAGCAACCCGTGATGCTGCTGCGCGAAGGCGGTGTCATGCCGTTGAACGTCGCGGAGCAGCACTTTGCGCGACCCGCTGATGAGCGCGCGTTCATTGCGCTGCCATTTGAAGGCGCCGGGACGGCGCAAGGCGGTTGTGTCGAGGACGACGGCGAAACGCAAGCGTGGCGCGATGGCGCGCAAGGGCACTGGAAGGTCGCTATTGCAAGCGATGCCACCACACTGCGTATCGCTATCGACCGGGAAGGGCAGATGCCGTTCGAGCAACACGACGTGCAACTCAGCTTGCCTTCATCCGAGACCCGCGTGGCCATCTGCACGAACGGCGAAGTGATCAGCGATTCAATCGTGAGCGGCTGGCGCCGACTGACGCTGCGTCTCGCGCATCCATAAATCCGACACACGACGCGACCGGCAGGTCGCCAATCCAATCCACCACCATGTTGCATGGGACGCGAGCAGAGCGTTGAAGCGCCTGCTCCGTCGCAAGGAGACTACCAGCAATGAAGACTTTGAAATGCACGCGCACGCGTGCAATGGCCCTCTCATGCCTGCCGCTCGCGGGCGCGGTACTGTCGACAGGCGTTTTCGCGCAGAGCAGCGTCACGCTGTACGGCGTCGTCGATAACGCATTCAGCTATGTCAGCAATCAGCGCGGCCATTCGAATTTCTACATGAGCCAGGGCAACCTGCAGGCGAGCAAGTTCGGCCTGCTAGGCGCAGAGGAACTGGGCGGCGGCACCAAAGCGATCTTCCGCCTGGAAAGCGGCTTCAATTCGCTGACGGGCGCGCAAAGCAGCGCGGGCAACCTTTTCAACCGACAGGCGTATGTCGGCCTGAGCAATGACAAGTACGGCACGGTGACGCTCGGCCGCCAGTACACGCCTTACTTCAACATGGTCGGCGCGCTCGGCCCGACGGGCGTGCTGACGGGCGCCACGGGCGCCCACCCGGGCGATCTGGATGCGCTCGACACGACGCTGCGTTTCAACAACTCGATCACCTATGCCTCGCCGAATATCGCGGGGCTCACATTCGCCGCGCAGTACGGGCTCGGCGGCGTGCCGGGCAGCGTGACGAACGGCAGCAATCTGAGCGCGGCGCTGCGTTACGACTATCAGTCGTTCTCGGTCGCGGCGGGCTACGTGAAGCTGAAGGACATCACGACGAGCCAGTCGCTCGGCAGCTTCGCGATCAATTCGCCCGTCAACAACGGCTACGCGAGTGCGAGCAGCACGCAGATGATCGCGGCGGCCGCCCGCTACAACATCAGCGACCTGATGGTCGGCGTGAACTACTCGAACGTGCAGTACGCGCCCGGTTCGCGCTCGCTGTTCGCGAGCGAGGCAGTGTTCAACACGTATGGCGCGATCGCGACCTACCGGTTCACGCCGTCGGTGATCGCGGGGATCGGCTATAGCTACACGCGCGCAAGCAAGGCGAACGGGATCGACGACCCGGCGCAGTATCACCAGATTTCGCTGGAGCAGACCTACAGCCTGTCGAAGCGCACCACGTTCTACGCACTCGAGGCGTATCAACTGGCGCGCGGCAAGTCGCTGATCGCGTCGGGTTCGGGCGTGAAGATCGCGGACGCGGTGGCTGTCGTCGGCGATTCGCAGAACACGACGCCTTCGTCGGGACCGTCGCAGTTCGTTGGCATGGTGGGTATTCGTCACGCGTTCTGACCACGTTTTCATTGAACGCGGCAAGCGATTTGCCGCGATTCATCACGACTTGACGCCGGGCGTTGCGAGATTGCGACGACCCGGCGTTTTTTCGTGCGCCGTTCGGACCGCGAATGCCGCATGTCAATTGCGCAAAAGCCTGTATGAATATACAGTATCGTCATGCGATTCAAGAGGAGCGTGCGTCATGGAAATGCGTGTGCATCAACCCGCCGGTCATCCGATGCCGGAGATCGCGGCGTTTGTCGCGGACCTGAAGTCGGCGTTCGGCGAGTGGGAGATCGACGAGGCGATCCGTCGCGGGAAAGCGGGGGAGCCCACGTTCTATGCATGCGAGAATGGCCGGTCCGTCGGCACGGCGCGCCCGGCAGTGACACATGCCTTCGCGCAAGATCCTGCGCGCATCCCGGCAAGCGAAGCCCGTCAGGAAGTTCCAGGCAAGGAGAGTGAGCGATGAAGGCAGGTCGTCTGTGCGTCGGGATCATTGCGCTGGTTTTGACTTCTGCGGCGCACGCGGAAAAGTACGTCGAAATCTGGAATCCGCCGGAAGCGCGGGGTCATTCGGCGGCCCGGGCCGTGCAAAAGCCATTGCGTCCGCATGCGCAAAAGCCGGGAGCGCCAAGGCTTGCGAGAAAGGTCACCGAGCCCGGCAGCGTACAGGCGGGGCACAGCGCTTCGTCGGTGGTGGCGACAAAGCGGCTCGGCAACAGAAGCATCCCACGCAAGATCGGTCCGGATGGCAATGTGTTTCGCGTTTGACGGATGCAAAGGCGGCGGGCGCTTCATCCATGTCGCGCGGGCAACTTGCTAAACTGCTTGTTCTTGCCCCTTGCCCCTTGCCCCTTGGCCGTTTGTCGCGCCGTGGCTCGCGTGAGCGGCGCAGGCGGAATAATCCGGCGTCGCGTGCCCCAACCACAGTCCTCCCTCGCCAACCGCATCACGCAACATGAGTGTCATCGTCCGCCGTATCGCGCATCTCGACATGGACGCGTTCTACGCATCCGTCGAATTGCTGCGCTATCCGGAGTTGCGTGGCAAGCCCGTCGTGATCGGCGGCGGGCGCAATGCGATACCGGAAACCTTGCCTGACGGCACACGCCGTTTTGCGAAGCTGAAGGACTACGCGGGTCGCGGGGTGGTCACGACTTCGACTTACGAGGCGCGCGCATTCGGCGTGTTCTCGGCAATGGGCATGATGAAGGCCGCGCAACTCGCGCCGGACGCGATTCTGCTGCCTACCGACTTCGATTCCTACCGTCATTACTCGCGTCTCTTCAAGGCGGAAGTGGCCAGGTTCACGACGCGTATCGAAGATCGCGGCATCGACGAAATCTATATCGACCTCACGGACGTACCGGGCGATGCCGCCGACATCGGCTCGCGCATCAAGCAGGCCGTACATGGCGCAACAGGCCTGACGTGTTCGATTTGCGTCGCACCGAACAAACTGCTCGCGAAAATCGGCTCCGAGCTGGACAAGCCGGACGGTCTCACCATCCTGACGCCAGAAGACATTCCCACGCGCATCTGGCCGCTCGCCGCGCGGAAGATCAACGGTATCGGGCCGAAGGCGAGCGATCGGCTGGCCGCGCTCGGTATCAACACGGTCGGCGATCTGGCGCATGCTGCGCCCGATCTGCTGCAGGCCAACTTCGGACTCAAATACGCAACATGGCTCACACATGTCGCGCAAGGCAGCGACGAGCGTCCTGTCGTCGTCGAATCCGAGCCGAAGTCGATGAGCCGCGAGACGACGTTCGAACGCGACCTGCATCCGCGCCATGACCGGCCCGCGCTGTCGGAGTCGTTCACGCGTCTGTGCGTGCGCGTCGCGGAGGACCTGCAGCGCAAGGGCTACGTCGGACACACAATCGGCATCAAGTTGCGCTTCGACGATTTCTCCACCGTCACGCGCGATCTGACCATTCCCGCCGCGACCTCGGACGCGGCGGCGATCCGGCGCGCCGCAACCGAGTGCCTGAAACGCGTCGCGCTGACACGCAAGCTGCGGCTGCTTGGCGTGCGCGTGAGCGGGCTCTCGCTCGCGAGCGAGCAGGCTCCGCCGTTGCCCATACAGGCCGAACTGCCATTCACGGCTTGAGTTGCGACAGCAGCGCGCGCATCCCCAACGCCACCGCTTCAACCTCGCCGAAACAGTGCGCCGCTCAAGCGGCTAATCGCAACGAGCGAGCGCGCAACGAGCCAGCGCGAAACGAGCCAGCGCCCGATCGTCGCGGCCATCGGCCATCCTCGCGGCCCTGTATCGATGCGGGCAACCGCGGCACGCTGCCCGCTCGCGAGGACCTCGACGAACGCTTCATACGGCAGCACATGGCAGTCGCCTTCGCAAAGCGTGACCGTCACCTTGGGTGCGTCGCCCAGCAGCCAATCCAGCGATGCATCGCGGTAAGTCAGTCGCAGCGTGCCTTCCAGCGCGACGATCGCGCTGCCGCATCTGAACCAGGCGGCGTGGATCTGGTCGGGGGCGTATCGGTGTTCGAAGGGTTTCATCGAGAACTCAGTCCGAAAGCAGTCAACGGATCGGCCCAGCGATAGCAGGATCGGCGGGCCACATGTCGAAAGCGTAAAGACAGTCATCGGACCGCAACAGACTCACACGTTTAGAATCTGTACCGATACAGGGGCCGGTTTGGTTGCCCTGTTTCCGTCTGAATTGCCACGGTCTGTATCTGGCGATCTATCCACGCAGCAGGCACGATCCGAAGGATGATCTTGCTGAACGATGAACCTCTTCTCGCGCCGCCCGACACGGGCGCGCCGCTCTATGAACGGCTCGCTGAGCACTATCGCCGGGTGATCGCGTCGGGCACGCTCGCGCCCGGCGACCGCATGCCGTCGGTGCGCGCGTTGATGAGCCAGCACCACGTGAGTCTGTCGACGGCGATCCAGGTGTTTCGCCGTCTCGAAGACGGCGGCTGGCTGCAGGCGCGGCCGCGTGCGGGTTACTTCGTGCGGCGCGCGCCCGCCTCGAAACTGGCGGCCGTTGCGGAGCCGGACATTGCCGCGTTGGCTGAGCCGGCGCGCTACGTCGGCTTGCACGAGCGAATCTCGCGCGTGATCGAGCGGGCTCAGGCCTTTCCGGACGCGCTCAATCTCGGCGGCGCGACGGCCGATGCCGCGCTTTATCCGACCGCGCGGCTGCAGGCGCTCGCCTCACGCATCCTGCGCCATCGGCCGACGCTGCTGACGGAGGTCGGCGAAGACGGCGGCGCGGCGGAGTTGAGGCAGGCCGTCGCCAGGCGTGCGTTGTCGACGGGCGTCACGGCCTCGCCCGACGATGTGCTGGTGACGAGCGGCGGCGTCGAAGCGGTGAACCTGGCGCTGCGTGCCGTGGCGCAGCCGGGCGATACGATTGCCGTCGAATCGCCGGCGTTTTTCGGGCTGTTGCAGATACTCGAAAGTCTCGGGCTGCGCGCGCTCGAAATACCGACCAGCCCGACCACGGGCCTGTCGCTCGAAGCGCTCGACATCGCGTTGACCGCGTGCCCGGACATCAAGGCGCTGGTCGTCGTGCCGAACCTGCAGAATCCGCTCGGCTGCGTGATGGCGGACGCGCGCAAGGCCGAACTCGTGCGGCTGTGCGCGGGCCGTGGCGTCGCGCTGATCGAGGACGAGCCGTATCGGGAGCTGATCGAATCGACGGAACCCGCGCGGCCGTTGAAGGCTTGGGATCGCGACGGCGGCGTGATCTACTGCGCGTCGCTGAACAAGGTGCTCGCGCCGGGCATGCGGCTCGGCTGGATGTCGTCGGGGCGCTGGCATGCGCGCGTGCGGCTGCTGAAATTCGCGCAGACGCGGAACAACGAGTCGCTGGCGCAGTTCGTCGCGGCGGAGTTCATCGGCTCGGGCGCGTACGACCGGCATCTGCACCGGTTGCGCGAGAAGCTGCGCGTACAGCGCGAGGCGAGCGCCGACGCGATCAGCCGGTATTTTCCCGTTGGCACGCGGCTGAGCCTGCCGCCTGGCGGGCTGCTGCTGTGGGTCGAATTGCCGGATGGCAAGTCGTCGGATGCGCTTTTTGAAGCTGCGTTGCCGCACGGTATCCGGATTGCGCCGGGTTCGATATTTTCGAACTCGGAGCGCTTTCGCTCTTTTATCCGCCTCAGTTGCCCGGGGCCGTTCGATGAACGGATGGACGCGGCGCTTCGTCAACTCGGACGCCTCGCGGGGGAAGTCGCCTGACGGCCGGGACGCGTTGGGAAGGCGCGCCGGGCGTGTGCGGACTTGTCAATGCGAACTGCGCTCCGACGACTGGTGCATCCGTCACCGCTTTGTCACGATGCGCGACTAACTTCGAAAAGCACCCCATACAAAGCTTTCAGCAACTCGCTTGCGTGGGTTTGAGTCAGGCGTTGAGGCGCCAATTCTGGCCGACACGGTAGTGGACGGATGTGAGCGCTGAAGGGCTAACGCACGTCGACTCGCCGTGGGGCTGATGTAGGCGCTAAAGCGGCAACTCCGGCCGACACGGCATGGGACGGGCGTAAGCGCCAGAGCGGCAACGCCCGTCGACTCGCCGTGGGGCTGATGTAGGCGCTAAAGCGCCAACTCCGGCCGACACGGCATGGGACGGGTGTAGGCGCTAAAGCGCCAACGCCCGTCGACAGGAGGCAAACCATGAAAATCGCTCTGTTTGCAGCCGCCAGCCTGCTCGGCGCGCTGTCCGGTGCCGTCGCGCACGCGGCCGACGTCACGGGTGCAGGCAGCACCTTCGCGGCCCCGATCTACACCAAATGGGCCGACGCGTACCAGAAAACGGGCGGCGGCCGGGTCAACTACCAGGGCATCGGCTCGTCGGGGGGCATCAAGCAGGTGCTCGCCAAGACCGTCGACTTCGCCGGCTCCGACGCGCCGCTCAAGGACGACGAACTCGCGAAAGACGGCCTGTTCCAGTTTCCAACCGTGGTCGGCGGCGTGGTGCCCGTCGTCAATCTGCCGGGCGTCAAGCCGGGCGCGCTGGTGCTCTCCGGTCCGCTGCTCGGCGACATCTACCTCGGCAAGATCAAGAAGTGGAACGACCCGGCCATCGCCGCGCTCAATCCCGGCGTCAAGCTGCCCGATACCGACATCGCCGTCGTGCGTCGCGCGGACGGCTCGGGCACGAGCTTCATCTGGACACACTATCTGGCGCAGGTGAGCCCCGAGTGGAAAAGCAAAGTCGGCGAAGGCACGACGGTCAACTGGCCAACAGGCACGGGCGGCAAGGGCAACGACGGAGTCGCGGCGTTCGTGCAGCGGCTGCCGGGCGCGATCGGCTACGTCGAATGGGCGTACGCGAAGCAGAACAAGATGACCTACACGTCACTGAAGAACGCGGCGGGCGCCGTCGTCGAGCCGAAGACGGACAGCTTCAAGGCCGCGGCAGCAGGCGCGGACTGGTCGAAGTCGTTCTATCAGATCCTTACCAACGAGCCCGGCAAGGATGCATGGCCCGTGGTCGGCGCGACGTTCGTGCTCGTGCATGCGTCGCAGGACAAGCCGGATCACGGCAAGGAAACGCTCAAGTTCTTCGACTGGGCGTTCAGGAACGGCACCCAGACCGCGCAGGAACTCGACTACATCCCGCTGCCGGATGGCGTCGTGTCGCAAATCCGCACGCAATGGAAGGCCAAGGTCAAGGACGCATCCGGTAAGCCAATCGCCGATTGATCAGATAAAACCATAAAAGCGTACCGGTGCGCGAGAACGGCGGCAGTCATTGAACAGTAACGGGGCTTCGCGATAATGCGAATGCTGGCCTGAGAGCAATCGGGACGGGCGTGAAGCGCGGCGTCGGCCGCGCGCAGCGCCAGCCATCCCGATTGAAGCCAGAGACGCATTCATGACCATTCCCATGCTGACCACACACCGTGGCTATCGCCTGCAAGCCAGCGCCGCAATTCGCGACGACGGCCTGCACGCCGCCGATCTGATCATCGAAAAACCGGGCCTGCCGGCCCGCATCTTCAACGCCCTCGACTACTTCTACGACGGCGAACAGGCGCTCAGGTACGCGACCGCCTGGGGCCGCATCTGGGTCGACATGAAAGGTTGATCCCGCATCCCGCTTTCCGCCGGTGCTTACGTGCGGCGCGTCGCGCGAAGCGGGCGGACCGTCGCGAACCCGCTCATCAGTTTCATCCCCATCCCGCCGCCCGATAAGTTCATACGATTAGCAGCGCGAACTGCCGAGTGTACGACTTCGCACACAGTCAATTTTGCGACGCTCGACCATCGCGTTTATGCCCGATAAGATGGCGCGTGACGCAACACGTCTATTTGCTGGCTGATATTGCATCGGGCAAGCGGCCCGTTAGCCATGACAAGCGAGGTGCGGCAGGACCTGCCTGCATGCTGGACGCCTCGCTTGCGTCACACACCGCGCCGCAACGTGCCTGATTTCTTCGAACACAGACGGCTTGCCGGGAAGGGCTGCCCGGCGCACGAGAGGGACGTGGCATGTTGAACAAGTTGATCGACATCGCGAGACACATCCGACGCAGCGAACGCTTCAAACATTCGATCAGCACACCGGGCCGCATCACGTTGCACGCGCAACAGCGTTTGAACCGCGGCTACTTTGCGATCGAGATTCGCGCGCACTCCGGCTTCTTTTCAGTGATGCAGATGGTGCTGTTCATCCTGATGTATTGCGAGGAAAAGCGCCTCACGCCGCTCATTTCCGCGCGCGGCGGAATTTACGGCGACGCCGAAGGCAAGGTCGACTGGTTCTCAGAATACTTCGACACCATTGGGGCGGCGCCGCTGCCGTCGTCGAGCGTGCGGTTGCGTACGTCGGTCGTGCGCGATCTCGGCGGGCTCGGATTTCGCCGGCGTTATGAGCCAAGGCTCGATCTGCGGCACGCCAGCGCGCTGTTCCGCTCGTACTACCAGCCCGCTGCGCCGATCCGCGACGAAGTGGACGCGATCCGCAAGCGCCTCGGCATCGGCGCGTCGACGCTCGGCGTGCATTTTCGCGGCACCGACAAGAAGGCCGAAGCGCATACCATCGCGTGGGAGGCGTTTTGCCGTCTGGTCGAGAAGACGCTGGCCGAAGAGCCGCAACTGACCAACATTTTCGTGTCGAGCGACGAGCAGGCGTTCATCGATTACTTCGTCAAATGGGCGTTTCCCGTGCCCGTCAGCGTCGCGCCCGCGCGACTGCTCGCAACGGGCAGCACGCCCGTGCACTTCAGCGGTCATCCGGGACTGGCGATCGGACGCGAGGCGCTGGTCGCGAGTCTGCTCCTCGCGAGTTGCGGCTATCTGGTTAAGACCCCGTCGTATTTGTCCGCCTGGTCCAAAATGTTCAATCTGTCGCTTCCGGTTAAACTCGCCGTGCCGCCGCGCGAAGGCGCATTCTGGTTCCCGGACAGCCAGATCTGGAACGAACAGCAACAGCGCCCTGAAACGACGGCAGAGGCGGACGTCCGGTTGCAGGATCAGAAAACGGCCTGAACGGCGCGGCGCATGCCGCAATGCAATACGGCCGGGCGCTGCGCGAAATGCGGCCTGGCCCACAACGGCGATAGAAAAGCCGGCTTCCGGCCGCGTTCGCGAGCGGTCGGCAGGTCGGCGCTCGCGTAGAATCATCATAAAAGACCAGCACGGCAAATCGGGGAAGGGCGTGAAGATTCACAGCCACTACGACAATCTGAAAGTCTCGCGGGACGCCCCTCAAGAGGTGATCCGCGCGGCCTACAAGACCTTGAGTCAGAAATATCATCCTGACCGGCGGATCGACGATCCCGATGCCGAGCGGGTGATGAAGATCATCAACGCGTCTTATGCGGTTCTGAGCGACCCCATGCAACGCAAGGAGCACGACGAATGGCTCGCGCGCAAGGAACGCGAAGCGGCCGCAGCGGCTGCGCCGCAACGCTCGCCGCGTCAGCCGGCGCCCGCGTCGCAGCGGACGAACTGGCAGTCGGCCGCCGCGCAGAGCCGGCGCGAAGTTCCGCCGCGTTCCAGCACATGGACGTCGCAGGCTCATATCGATCCGCGCGCCGCGAAGCGAAAGCCGCGCGCGGCGTCCGGTTTTTCGCTGCGCAAGATTTCGCTGCGAAGCTGGACGGTCATCGGCGTCTGCGCATTCTTCGGCTATGTCGCGATTTCGGAATCGACGACGCCATGGCCGTTCACCCGCAACACGACTTCGTACGGCTCGCCCTACGGTACGCGCAGTCATGCCGGGCCGGATGACGCCACGTCCCCGGATGGCAAGCGGCGCGGGCTTGCAGCGATGTCGTCGGCACAGGCGGCGACATCGCCGTGGTCCGGCGACGGGGCCGTCGCGAGCAGCGATCCGTCAGTCTCGCATGCGCTGTTCGTGAGGCCAACGCTCGCGCCGAACGGCGTGCCATGGCCGTCAAAGCCGTCCTATCTCGATGGCATGCCAGTGGGCGCGGCGGGCGGGCATTCGTCGGTGACGGTCGACAACTCCGTCAACCGCTTCGACGTGTTCGGCAAGCTCGTCTACAACGCGTCGGTATTCGACCAGCCGGTTCGCCATTTCTTCGTTCCGGCCGGAAAGACTTTCACGCTGATCGGCGTCGCGCCGGGCGCGTACGACGTCCGCTATCAGAATCTCGACGACGGCGGCCTGTACAAGTCGCAAGGTTTCGAACTCAGCGAACAGGCCGTCGGCAACAGCGTCGACGCGACCAACGTGAGCATCACGCTCTACGCGTTGCCGGGCAGCACCGTGAAGCCGACCACGATCGGCCGCGGCGACTTTTAGTCATTGCTGTCTGCCGGCAGCGCGCCGCTCATTGCAGTGTCGCGCCCGCACCCCGCAGCACCACGCTCTGCCGCCCGTCGATGCTGACGGGCACATCGCCGTGCACGGTCGCGCGCCGCACGACGCGATGCGCGTCGCCATAATCGTTGATCGCGTAGTGCTGCGTCGCGCGGTTGTCCCAGATTGCCACGTCCCCTTGCGTCCAGTTCCAGCGCACCGTGTTCTCGAGCCGCGTGACGTG
This sequence comes from Paraburkholderia sp. XV, assembly GCF_020177535.1. NCBI lineage: Bacteria > Pseudomonadati > Pseudomonadota > Betaproteobacteria > Burkholderiales > Burkholderiaceae > Paraburkholderia > Paraburkholderia sp. XV. Next base: position 85,448 of record NZ_JAGUUD010000011.1, read on the forward strand.
ATCGTGGAAAGTCTGCAGCAGATGCGTCGAGTCGCCCGCCGACAGTCCCTTCAGGCGCTGCACGAAATGGCCTAGCACCAGTGAGCGCTCGCCCGTTTCCGGATGCACGCGTACCACGGGATGCTCGGTCTCGTAGACGGTCGACGTGAACACTTCGCGGTAGCGCTTGAGCTGCTCGGTGTCGGCGTTCACGTGCGACGAGGCGTAGTCGTAGGCGTTCGTGTGCAGCGCCCAGAGCGTGTCGGCAAGCCGCCGCAGCGGCTCGGGCAGGTTCTCGTAAGCGGCCGCCGTGTTGGCCCAGACCGTGTCGCCGCCGTACAGCGGAATCACGACGGCGCGCAGGATCGAGATCTTCGGATACGCATCGACGAAGGTGACGTCCGTATGCCATGAGTTCGCGCGCGCGCCATGCTGCGAATCGAGTTCGAGCAGATGGCGGCTGCCGTCGACGGACGGCACGGTCGGATGCGCGACGGTCTCGCCGAAGCGCCGCGCGAACGCTTCCTGCTCCGTGTCGTCGAGATGCTGCTGGCCGCGAAAGAACAGCACCTTGTGCTTCAGCAGCGCGGCGTGGATCGCATCGAAGGTCTGCGCGTCGATCGAGCCGGACAGTCTGACGCCTCGAATCTCGGCGCCGATGCGGCCGGCGACGCGGCGTAGATCGAGCGTTTCGTGCGCAGCGTGTGTGGCAATCGCGCCTGCGTTCGATGGGGCGAAACCCGCTTGCGTATTCGACATCTGACGTCTCCGTGTAAGTGGGAACGTCCATTCAAGCAGCGCGCTCGCGCAAAGAGAACTGACATTTCGTGCGAAGGTGTGCAGGCGGATTGCGCTATCGATAGGTTGATTCGTGCTATGCGAGCGGCACGCTTGCCCGAGGGAACAGGGACGGGTCCCATGCCATCCGTCGAACCCATGCGCGCGCAGCTTTCCCGCCTCGGCACAGGACGCGTCGGCGGGAAAGCACGGTGGTCTAAGAGCAAAGTCGCGGCAGCTCAGCCCGGCTGGACGGGAACGAGCTTCAGTTTGCGGCGCAAGCTCCGCGTGTCGTGCATGTCGCAGGCTTCGGGTATTTGCCACGCCGCGCGCAACAGTTGAATGAACGCCGCTTCACCTTCGGACAGGTGTCCATCCGCGTGCGCGCCTTCGTTGCATAGCGCGATGACTTCGCGGCGTATGCGCCAGTCCTTGATGTCCTGCGCGAGACAGAAAATCACGGCAGGGTCGAGGCGGCAGGTGTCGCCCCAGTTCAGGTAGGCCGTCGACGTCAGGTCCTCGCACATCTGCTGCATGACGCTGAGCAGTTGTCCGCGGTTCATCTTCAGCCGTGCTTCCATCCCGCAACGCTCCAGCGCTTCGAGCTCGTCGGCGCCGACGTGTCCGTCCGACAGCAGGCAGGCGGCCACGATGCGGGCCGCTGCTTCGGGACTGTCGCTTCGATAGTGACGCATTTCATCTCTCCTTTGCTTCGATTCGATTGACGGCGCGGCGCATCACGCAATCCAGTCGCGCGGCGCGAGGTTCGAGTGCACGTGAAACGGATAGCTGCTGTCGTCGAGCATGCGCTGGCGGCGTTCGAGATCGGCGAGATCGGTCGACGACGCGAGCCACGCTTCGCGTTCGCTGTCGCGCGAGGACGTGAACAGCATGCCGAGACGGTGTGCGAGCTGGTTGAACATGATGTGCTCCTTCAGTAGTGCGATAAGGAAACGCGCCGGCGAAATGGGGCTCCGCACGGCTGCGTGACGGCGATGCGCGGGCTTTGTGCTGCTTGCCGTTTCGTCGGTTTCGACCATGACGCTGCATCGACGGAATGCATCGTAGGCGGGGTGAGTTAGCCGGAAATGAGTGCGCCGGACATGCGCTGAAACGTTATGTCACGGTGTGCCATAACCCGTTTCGAGCCTGATTCAAAGGCTAATTCTTTGCTCACTGTCGGCGCGCAGAATGCGAACCATCCGATGCATCACTGACACGGCATCGAACGTCGAGGAGAACAACATGAAAGGGATTCGCCACATTGCAGTCGCCGCATTGCTCGGCCTGGGACTGGTGAGCGCCGCGCAGGCACACGTGTTCGTCGGCGTCGGGATTGGACCCGTTGCGCCTGTCGTTCCTGTCATGCCCGTCGTCTCCGTCGCGCCGCTGCCCGTGTATGCGCCGCCGCCCGCGTATTACGCGCCGCCTGCGCCGGTGTACGCGCCGCCCGTGGTGGTCGGTTACTGGGGGCATCCGCACTATGCCTATCGCGGCTATTACGGCTACGGCTACTGGCGTTAGGCAAACGGCGAGCGTGCCATGACGGGCGCTCATTTATTTCTAATTTTCGATCGCTACGATCCACTTCATCGCAAGGCTCATCGAGCCAATCACCCGGAGGGAAACATCATGAAAACGCTCATTCAGACGGCTGCAGTCGCTGTGTTGCTCGCGCTGCCCATCGCCTCGTTTGCGCAAACGACGGCACCCGTTTCGCGTGCCGAAGTCGAGGCGCAACTCGCGCAGCTGGAAAGCGCTGGCTACAACCCGAGTGGCGACAAGGCGCACTACCCAGCGAACCTCGAAGCTGCGCAGGCGCGTCTCGACGCACAGCACGGGGACGGATATGGCGGCGTCGCGGACGGCACATCGCAAAGCGGAGCGGCGTTTCATCCTCAGTACGATGTCGGGATGAAGTCGATTTACGTCGGTCATTGAACGGCCGCTCAGGCACCGCCGAAGCAGCCGGTCAAGCCGATATGAACCCGCGGGCGCGCAGAGAATTCTGCGCGCCCGCATCATTGTCTTTGCAACCAGAAGCGTGCGCTGTGCGGTGTAGAATCGGCTCGCCGAAAGGCTCGCCGGAAGGCTCGCCGAACGGGTACGCCGCTATCGGCGCCGAAGCGGCACGTCAGCCCCGGCGTTCAATCCCGTTTGCACAACTCTCACCGGACGGCACGCATCAGACCATGTCCATGCCCAAGATCCGCTCCCTCAGAAATCAACTCGTGCTCGCCCTCTGTGTGCTGGTGAGCATCGTCGGCGTGGTGCAGGGCATCAGTTCATGGCAGCTTGCCAAAGCCGGCATGAGCGCGCTGCTCGATCTGCGACTCGAACAGGTGGCTACGCGCCTTTATCACAGCGGCCTCGCCGATGCGCTGCCCACCACGCCCGCTCGCGGTTCGCAGCCGGAGCGCGACGTCTATCTCACGGTCTGGAAGGAAGGCATCGATACGCCTTACCGCTCGACCGACCCGTCGCTTGCGTTGCCGCGCGACGCGGAGCCGGGCTTCTCGAACGCGATGGTGAACGGCGAGAACTGGCGCATTTATACATTGCGCGAGCCGTCGATGGTCGTCCAGGTCGCACAGCGCTCGCGCGTGCGCCAGGAGCTTGCCGAAGCGCGCTCGCTGAACACGCTGTGGCCGATGATCGTGCTCGTGCCGCTGGTGTGGCTCGCCGTGCTGCTCGTCGTGCGGCGCGCACTGAGGCGCCTGACGCGGCTCGGCAGACAGGTACAGGCCATCGACATGGCGCATTTCGAGCAGTTGTCGACCTCGGGCGTGCCGACGGAGATACGCCCGTTCATCCTGTCGATCAACACCATGATCGGGCGCCTCGAACAGTCCATCGAGAGCGAGCGGAAGTTCATTGCCGACGCGGCGCATGAACTGCGCACGCCGCTCACCGCGTTGCAGTTGCAGGCGGACAATCTGCAGCCGCATATCGCGCCCGGCAACCAGGAGCGCTTCCGCGAACTGCAAAGCGGGATCCGGCGCAGCGGCCGGATGATCGCGCAGTTGTTGCGGCTCGCGCGCGCCGATGCGCCGATGAAGGCGGACACGCTGACGCGCGTCGACGTGTCGGAGGTGGTCGTCGACGCCGTGGCCGAAGTCCTGCCGATCGCGATGCAGCGCGGCATCGACATCGGCGCCGACGAGATGACGAGCGCTTTCGTGCACGCCAACGACGCCGATATCGGCATCGCGCTGCGCAACCTGGTGAGCAACGCGATCCGCTACACGCCGGATGGCGGCAAGGTCGATCTGAGCATCCAGGTGCGCGACGGGATGGTGTGGATCGAAGTGGTCGATAACGGGCCGGGCATCGACGAGGCGCTGCTGCCGCGCGTGTTCGACCGGTTTTTCCGCGCCAATGCGCAGATCGAGGGCAGCGGGCTCGGTTTGTCGATCGTGCAGGCCATCGTGAACCGGTACGGCGGCGCAGCGAGCCTGCGCAATCGTGCGGACGGGCAATCGGGGATCGTCGCGTCGATCGGTTTTCCCTCGGTGCCGTAAGCGGTGTCATCAGCCGCGCCGCTCATTCTTTGCTAATTCTTCGTGCCTAAGATGGGAACTGTTGGAGCAGGCCCCTCTGGTTCTGGCACGGCGATCGGTGCACGCCAGAATCCTTCGGCCGACTGCGTATGCAGTCGGCTTTTTTTTTGCTGTCGACACCGGACGGGTTAGCCTGTGCGGGCTCGGTTATCATGCGATCTGGCGGGTGCGCGGGAGTGGGGCGCACCGGCAGCCACGGTCCGGAATCGCAAACCGCCGCCCGCGCGCGATGCGCCGCGCGCCGCGCGGCTGACGGGTCCTTGCGCTGCGGCCAACGACAACGCTTCGTTGCTGTGGACACGACATCATGCGAGTGCTACTGGTTGAAGACGATCTGCAGATCGGCCAAAGTCTGATGCGCGCGCTGCAGGACGCTGACTACAGCGTCGACTGGGTGCGCGACGGCAATGCGGGCAGCGCCGCCATCGCTGCCGCCGAATATACCGTCGTCCTGCTCGATCTCGGCTTGCCGGGCATGGGCGGCATCGAATTGCTGAGGTCGGCCCGCGCGGCGGGCAACACCGTGCCCGTGCTGATCCTGACGGCGCGCGACGACCTCGACGCGCGCGTGCAGGGCCTCGACGTCGGCGCCGACGATTACGTCCTCAAACCCTTCGACGTCCCCGAGCTGATGGCGCGCATGCGTGCCGTGTTGCGGCGCAAGGCGGGCTATGCGTCGTCGCGTCTCGGCGACGACGCGCTGAACCTCGATCTCGACAAGCGCACGCTGTGCTGCAATGGGGTGTCGTCGGTATTGTCGGCGCGCGAGTTCGCGCTGATGCTCGCGTTTCTCGAACGGCCCGGCACGATCCTGTCGCGCGACCAGCTGGAGGACAAGCTGTACGGCTGGGGCAAGGAAGTCGAGAGCAATGCCGTCGACGTGCTCATTCACTCCGTGCGCAAGAAGTTCGGGCAGTCGGTGATTCGCAATGTGCGCGGGCTCGGCTGGACCGTCATGCTCGGCGAAGCGCCGAAAACCTGAAGGCTGCGCATCCTCATTCTTCCCTCACTCTGCATCGACACAATCTTCTCGACCGCACAGCAATCACGCTGAAACGCGCGGCGAGGAGAGAGCGATGAAAGGCATTCCAGAAGTCACGGCAGCGGGCGGGCGCAACGATGCGTTCAACGACACGCCGGCCACATTCGATAGGTACGACCCCAGCACCCGCACGCGGATCGCCGTGCATATCGACTGCATGCCGCCATGCAGCGCCGCAGGCGCGGACCTGCGCGCGCCCGTCTATGCCGCGCGCGTGTACCGGATGCAGCCTGCGCGGTGCCGTATCGGCGTACGCGTGCGTTATCCGCGTTGCGCCGGCTGGGGCGACGGTTTTGGTTCGACGCAACGCTGAGGCTTGGCCATGTCGAACCATCCGGCTATCGACGGTCTCACGGATCGCATGGCCGCGAGCTGGCAGGCGCGTGCCGTTCTCATGGCCATGCCGCTGTTCGCCGGGCGGTGCGCTCGTGCGCGCTGCGTGGCGCCCGATGTCGCGCGGCTGCGCGTGCGCTCGCACTGGCTGTCGTTGCCGGGCGCGGGGCTAGCGGCGCTTTTCAATCCGCGTTCGCGCAGGGTGCGCGACGGCGGTCTCGACGGGCTGTGGACGTTACCGTCCAGCCGGCCCGGACCGATCGCGAACGCGATTCTATACCTGCATGGCGGCGGCTATTACTTTGGATCGTCGGCGACCCATCGCGCGGTGACCACGGCGCTCGCCGCGCATAGCGGCGCGCCCGTGTTCGCGCCCGATTACCGGCTCGCGCCCGAGCATCCGTTTCCCGCCGCGCTAAATGATGCGCTGCACGCGTACCGCACCCTGATCGCGCGCGGCATCGCGGCGAATTCGATCGTCGTCGCGGGCGACTCGGCGGGCGGCGGGCTGGCGCTCGCGTTGCTGGTTGCGCTGCGCGATGCGGGCGACGCCTTGCCGGCGGGCGCCGTGCTGTTTTCGCCGTGGGCCGATCTGACCACGACATGGCGCGCCGCGCGCGGCGCCGGACCGACGACGCGTATCGCGATGCAACGCGCCGCGCAGATGTACATCGGCGACGCGAGCGCGTGGGACCCGTATGTGTCGCCTGCGCGCGGCGATTTGCACGATCTGCCGCCCATCCATCTGCAGATCAGCGACGCGGAAGCGATGTACGAGGATGCGCTCGCGCTCGCGGCGCGCCTCAATCGCGTGGGCGTGACGGTGCAGGTCGCCCAATGGCATGCGATGCCGCACGCGCTGCCGTGTTTCGCGCCATTTCTGCCCGAGGCGAATCAGGCGCTGCGGCAGGCGGCGATGTTCGTCAGGCGCTGCTATGCGACGCGCAAGCGCGAGGCTGCAACCGCCGCCGCCATGGCATGAGAGCGGGAGCGCAGAGAAAAAAGCGGACGGCGCGAGCCGTCCGCGTCAATGGCCAATACTGAACACTGGCCTCTGGAAAAGCCTCCGGGAAAGTCAGGCGCGCGCCGCTTCGACGGGTGCGTGGACGGTGTCGTCAATAGGGAAATGCAGCAGCGCGGCGAACAGTCCCGCCAATGCCGTCGCGGCCCAGATCAGCGTGTACGAGCCCGTCGCGTCGAACACGTAGCCGCCGAGCCACGCGCCGAGGAACGAACCCAACTGGTGACTGAGAAACACGACGCCGAACAGTGTGCCGAGATGCCGCGTGCCGAACACCTTGGCGATCAGGCCGCTGGTGAGCGGCACGGTGCCGAGCCACGTCAGGCCCATCACGGCGGCGAACAGCACGACGGAAACCGTTGACTTCGGCAGCAGGAAGAACGCGGCAATCGTCGCGCCGCGAATCAGATACAGCCAGCCGAGCACATGCTGCTGACGGAAGCGCCCGCCAAGCCAGCCGCATGCCCAGCTTCCCGCCATGTTGAACAGGCCGATCAGCGCGAGTGCGGTGGCGCCGAGTCCCATCGGCATGTGGCACAAGCTCAGATAGCCGGGCAGATGGGTGGCGATGAACGCGAGCTGGAAGCCGCAGGTGAAGAAGCCGAGCGTCAGCAGCCGGTAGCCGCGATGGCGCATGGCGTGCGCGAGCGTCTCGCGCAGCGGCGCGACCGTGGCCGTTGCGGGCGACGCGGCCACGTGCGTCGCGCCGACGTCCTTGCGGCGGTCGAGCAGCATGCCGAAGGGCGCGGCGACCAGCATCAGGAAGGCGAGCGCATAGAGCGACGTCGATATGCCCGACGTTTCGCGCAGCAGTTGCGCGAACGGCACCATCAGCACCTGTCCCAGCGAGCCGCCCGCGCTCGCGATGCCCATCGCCATGCTGCGCTGCTCCGGCGTCGCGGCGCGCCCGACGGCCGTCAGCACGACGCCGAACGTCGTGCAGCTGACTCCGATGCCGACCAGCAGCCCAAGCCCCGCAATCAGCGCGACGGCGGACGGCGAACCGGCCGCGAGCGCAAGGCCCGCAGCGAAGGTGGTGGCGCCGAACGCGACGACGGGCGCGGCGCCGTAGCGGTCCGCGGCGGCACCCGCGAACGGCTGCGCGAAGCCCCACACGAGATTGTGCAGCGCGATTGCAAAGGCCACGAGCGTGACGGGCAGGCCGCGATCGTACGAAAACGGCCCGATGAACAGGCCGAAGGTCTGCCGGATGCCCATGGCCGCGCTGATGATCAGCGCGGCGGCGACGATCACATAAAACGTCGGGTTTTTAAGGGGAACTGCGTAAGCGGGTTTGGCCGTTGACATGTTTCGTTTCCTCCTGGCGGCATCGTCGCAGCAGCCAGCAGACGCGACAAACGAAAAGTTTTCGGCGACAGATGAAGAAAATTCACTCGCGCGGCGAGTGGGGCGCTAGCGGGTTGCCGTCGTGAAATGCGTGGATTCGCCCGTTGAACCGGCGTCATCGAACGTGCGCGCTTCGTGAAGCAGCCAGCGCTTGAATGCCTGCAGATCAGGCCGCTCGTCCGTGCCTTCCGCGCTGACCAGCCAGTATGCCGTCTTTGCATCGACGGTCGGCGTGCTGGCTTCGACGAGCGTGCCCGCGTCCAGCTCGCGGTTCACCAGCGGCCGTCTGCCGATCGCGACGCCCACGCCCGTCGCGGCCGCTTCGAGCGCCAGCTGGATCGTGTCGAAACGCACGCCGCCCGCCGCGTCGATATCGCGGACCCCCGCACCGTCCAGCCATGCCTGCCAGTCTTCGCTCGCGGTGTCGACATGAATCAGGGTCGCGCGGCGCAAGTCGATGTTGCCTTGTGCGTCGCGCAACGTGTCGCGATACGCGGGACTGCAGACGGGCACGAGGCGCTCGCCGAACAGCCGGCTCCAGTCGCTGCCCGGCACCGGCCCGCGGCTCAGGCGGATGCCGAAGTCGAAACCGTCGACGGGAAAGCCTACCTGGCGGCGCGAAGTATCGACGGAAACGTCGATGTTCGGCCACTGCGCACGAAACTCGAACAGGCGCGGGACGAGCCAGCGCATCGCGAGCGTCGGCGCGCAGCTCACCGTCACCGTGCGGTGCGTGCGGTTGTCAGGCAGCCGCTGCGTGCCGAGCGCGATCAGCGAAAACGCCTCGGCGATGTATGGGAAATATTGTTCGCCCGCGGGCGTCAGCGACAGCTTGCGCGGCTCGCGCGCGAACAGCGCGACCCCGAGCGCTTCTTCGAGCGCGACGATGCCGTGGCTCACGGCGCTCGGCGTCACGTTCAGTTCGGCGGCGGCGAGCTTGAAGCTGCCGTGCCGCGCCGCCGCCTCGAAGAAACGCAGCGAGTTCAGCGGGGGCAGGCGAAGCGGCATGGCGCAACCTTTGGGCGTCGTGGGTGAAGGGAAGGGATGTCGCGCGAGGCAGTCGGCGCAGCCAGCATGGCGTGGCTAGAGACAGGCGGCGTGCCGGGCGCCGCGAGCGTTACGCGAGGGCATGCCGCGCCGTTCGCACCCGCTCATGGGCAGCACGAGCAGCCGCGATGCCGCATGCCATATCCGCCTTCGCCTTCGGATGCGCCGCCCGACGAGCCGCCCGAGGCGCTGCCTAGCAACGCCGGCGCGCCCACCCGCACGCGTTCCGCCGACGTGCCGCAGCGCGGACAACCGGCCGGTTCGTCGCGTTCGGCGATGCGCCGTACTGCTTCAAAGGTGCCGCATTCGGCGCACTCGTAGTCGTAGACAGGCATGACTTGTTCCGTTGTTATCGACACCACAGGCACCACGCGCCCGATGTGCACGATATGTTTCAGCGCTTGCGCCGGCTGCTGCGCGTCCGTTCGTGAAACCCATCGGGCTTCGTGCGTACCCAGTTCACGAAAGCTCTGACTTGTTCGTTTTCGAGCAGGCGATCGACGGATGCATAAGAGGTCGCCAGTTCGCGCTCCGAAAAGAGCGCATGCAACTGCCGATGGCAGATCCGGTGCAGCGCGACCGTTTCGCGGCCGCCTTCGGTCTTTGGAACCAGATGATGCTCGTCGCGCTGATCGGCTGGAATCGCGCGGCCGCACAACGGACACGCTTCTTCCACCGGCGGCCGATACCAGGACTCCACTTCACGCTTTGCCATCGATGCCCCTGCGAATCCCATCATCCTACCAACTTTCGCGGCACGCACCTGTCGCCGCGCGCGCAAGCGGCGATGCTATGCTGGCCTCTCTTCGTCGAAGGAAGGCAAGTGCATGACGACGGTCGATACGCATGCGGAGCCGGGCCCCCGTGTGGGCTCGCGTCCCGATCCAGCTTCGAGCGGGGGCGCCGGGTACCGGCCGCCCGTCAACGAGGACGAGCTGCTGCTGAAGTGGATTCGCCGCGCGCGCGAGTCGCAGAAGAGCCACTACGACATGGCCGATCTGCTTGCCGCGCGCAACCGCATGTTCGGCATCGGCGTGACGGCCGTGTCGGCCGTGGTCGGGACGACGGTGTTTCTGTCGCTGGTGGCGTCGGCGGATTCGCCCTGGGTGCGGCTCGTCGTCGGCCTGGTGAGCATCGCGGCGGCCGTGTCGGCGGCGTTGCAGACGTTTCTGCGCTATGCGGAGCGTGCCGAGCAGCACCGCTCGGCGGGGGCGCGTTATGGTGCGGTGCGGCGCAGGCTGGAAGCAATCTACGCGGGCGACCCCGGTGCCCGCGACGGCCGCTATGTGAGTGAAGTGCGCGATATCCTCGACCGGCTCGCGGAGGACTCGCCGAGCGTGCCGCCGCGCGTGTTCCGGCGTACGCAGGAAACCTTGCGGGTTGCGGCGTTGCAAGACCGCGAAGAAGCCGGCTGGGAATGAAGGGGCAAGGTGCCCAACACAGGCGACGCGGGCGTCACGCCCGCAGCCGCGCGCTGGACGCATCGCCACGCGCGGCGGGATGCGGCATCAGTGAAGGGACGTCCGCAGGCTCGGCGGCGCTGCTGAACAGCCGGCACACTTCAGTCGCGCTGGCGCACGCGTGCAGGCGCTCGCGAAAATGCTGGTCGCAAAAGCGCTGCGCGACGTCCGCGAGCAGGTTCAGATGCATCGTGTTCGCGCCTTCGGGCACGAGCAGCGCGATCACGTCGCGCACCGGCTTCGCGTCCGGCGCGTCGAAATCGAGCGGCATGCGCGGACGCACGTACAGCACGACGGCCGTCAGCAAGCCCGCGATCTGACTATGCGGCACGGCGACGCCTTGTCCAAGCCCCGTCGAGCCGAGCGCTTCACGCGTGTTCAGTCCTTCGATCACCTGGCCGGCGGGCACGCCATAGTGCGTTTCGCAAAACGCGCCGAGTTGCGCGAACAGCGCCGCGCGATCCACGGCGGCCGCGTCGAGCAGCACGTTGCCGGCGCTCAGCAGGCGGTCGAGCGTCTCGACGTCGTCGTCGCCGGTTTTGACAGGCGGCTTCGCGGGGCGCAACGCGCTCGCTGCCTGCGCCCATGAGGTTGCGCGCAGCAGGTCGCGCCAGCCGTCCGTCGGCGTGTCGGGAATCTCGAACAGATGACCGAACTGCGCGGCAGGCGCAATGCGCGTCACCTGCTGGATCGCGCCGTTGACCGCGTCTTTCGGCAGATATAGCGAGAGCTGCACGCGCTCGGTATGCGGCAGCGTCGCGATGCGGATGGTCCATGGCTGGCCCGCACAGTCGCGCGTCAACGCGCGGCGCAGCGGTGTCACGTGTTGCGCGTCGAGCGTCACGCGCATCATCACGCTGCGACCGGAAGCGCGGCGCCGCGCAATATCGTCGTGACGAGGGTGAACGCCGAAAATGGCGCGCAGAATGGCTCGGGTCTTCGTCATGCCCTTTCTCCAGACTGACAACGAATCTAGCGTAGCGCGATTCGCATTAAAACCGAATAAAAAAACGGGGCGCCCGAATGTGGGGTGTCGCACGCATCGCGGCGCGCAATGGTGTTAAAGACGTGCCAGTGGCACACCGCTGCGGGCATGAAGAGTGCCCGCAGAACGCGATAGTCACGCACTTCACCGGCCCCGGAGACTCCATTCATGCTGACGCTGTATTCGTATCCCGATCTGTTCGGCGTCGCCGACAACAACGCGTTCGGCCTGAAGGTCTACGCGTTCATGTGGCTGTGCGGGCTCGATTTCGAGCACCGGCATATTCTCGATACAGCGCGCGCGCCGCGCGGCCAGTTGCCGTATCTGTCGGACGACGGCGAGACGATCGGCGACAGCGACGCGATCATCGCGTATCTGAAGGACAAGTACGATCCGCGCATCGACAGCGGGCTGTCGCAAGGGCAGACGAATCTCGACTTTCTCGTGCGCCGTACACTTGACGATCTCTACTGGCCGATGAGCTATTCGCGCTGGCGTGACGATCGTTATTGGCCGGCGTTTCGTGACGCCGTGCTGCGCGAGCACGCCGACGTCGCCGCGAGCGACCTCGATGCGGCGCGCGAGTACAACAGGCAGCGCTATCACTATCAGGGCATCGGCCGTTACGAGCCGGATCAGGTGTACGCGCGGGGCATCGGCGATTTGCGGGTGGTGGCCGATCTGCTCGGCGATAGCGGCTTCGTGTTCGGCCCCGAACCGGCGACCATCGACGCGGCGATCTACGGCTTCGTCGCGAATATTTACTTCTATGAGATCGACACGCCGCTCAAGGCGTATGTGCTGTCGCGGCCCGAACTGGTGCGCCATTGCCGCGCGGTGCATGCGCGTATCGCCAGGGCTTGAAATGCGGGCCGTAAGGAACTCGAACGTGGCATTGGCTGTCATCGGATAGGATTGACGTTCGTCAAAGGATCGAGACAGAACGATCGACGCACACCCGCTACCGGGATCAACCACGGTATCAACAACGGCATCAAGCAAGGGAGAAACAATGACAATGCACCGCCGCCGATTCATCGCCATGTCCACGGCCGCGCTCGCGACGGGCGGACTGGCGCTTGCGGGCTGCACGACCACGGGGCCGTCGTCGGATGCGTCGCCCGAGGCGAACGCGGGCAAGCGCCGGTCGATCGATGCCGATGTCGACGGAACACTCACGCGTCTGTTCAATACCATCGGCGGCTCGCGCGAACTCGCCGACAAGTCGCGCGGCATTCTCGCATTCCCTTCCGTGATCTCGGCGGGCTTCTGGATCGGCGGGCAGTACGGGCAAGGTGCGCTGCGCGTCGGCGGGCAGACGTCGGGCTATTACAGCATCGCGGCGGCGTCGTTCGGCTTGCAGATCGGCGCGCAGTCGAAGGCGATCGTCATGCTGTTCATGACGGATGATGCGCTCAACAACTTCACGCGCAGCCAGGGGTGGTCGGCGGGCGTCGATGCGTCGGTCGCGCTCGTGAACGTCGGCGCGAACGGCAATGTCGATACGTCGACGGCAATGAGTCCCGTCGAAGCGTTCGTGCTCACGAACGCGGGGCTGATGGCGGGCGTATCGCTGGAAGGCTCGAAGATTTCCCGCCTTATTATCTGAGCGCACCCGTCTCGCATTCGTTCTCGTATTGGTCTGATCGCATGCCACGGATGGCGCGCTCCGCGCCGTCCGCGCCCCGTCTGAATCCTCAGTTCAAATCGCGCTCCGCAGTCGCCGCAGCGTGCTCCGCCTCGCTCATTTATCGCTAAGTCTCGCGTCGCATCATGCATCGCATGGAGTAACGCAACGACGGAGGCACACGAAATGATCAGGCACATTCTGGTAGCGGTCGGCACGAACCCGGACAACAGCGTATTGAAGTCCGCCATCGACAAGGCCCGCCACACGGGCGCACGGCTGACGGCCGTGTATGTCGTCGATACGATGCCGTGGTGGGCGATGGCGGGTGTCGAGCACGGTTGCCTCGAGTCGATACAGATGGTCGAGGAACTGGAGCGCACGGTCGAGCGCCGCTGCAACGAAGTGTTCGAACTCGACGCATGGGACATTCATACGCAGTCCGTCACGGTGCCGCTCGAAGGCGGCAGCGTGGGCCGCAGAATCGCACGGTTCGCCGATGAACTCGACGCGGACATGATCGTGGTCGGCGCGGGGCATGGCTCGAAATGGCGCTTCTGGGAAGAGCGGATGAGCGACGTGATCGCGCGCTGCACGCGTCGCGCGGTGCTGGTCTCGGCAACAGCCGATACGCGCCGCGACGGGCCCGCGGACGACCAGGCACATCGCCGTCAGCAGGCCAGGGCGAGCGGATCCGCTCGCGCGCAAACGCTTTGAGCGGGCTACGCGCCGCCGATCAGCTTCAGCCCCGCCGGCAACGATTCGCCGAATACGCGGCCGGTGTCGGCTTCATCGAGCGCGACGGTCTCGCGGACCATCTGGATCCACGTGGGCGCCGCGCCGAGCGTTTCGAGCCGCCGTATGACCGTTTCGCGCGCGGCGTCGGGCAGGTCGCGCGAACGGTCGCCCGTCATGCGCGACAGCTGCACGGCAGCGAACGCCGCGGGTTCGACCTTCTTCCAGTCCAGCGCAAGCACGGCTTCGAGCCAGTTCAGCGCGACCTCGGGCGGCACGACGCCATGCGCGCTGCCGTAGAACGGCAGGCGCGCGCCAATCCGCCCGATGGCCCACCACGTCGGATGATTCTCCGAAGGCTTGCGCAACCGTTCGAGCAATTGCTGCGCGAGCGCGATCTTGCGCTCCACCGAAATGCGCTCCAGCGAAGCCTGCACGCGAATCATGTCCGCATAGCCGACCTTGGCGGGATCGAACGGCAGCTTCTGTTTTTTGATGCTCGCGGCCTGCAGGAACTCCATTGCGTCGAGCAGTTGCAACTGCGCATCCTCGCTCAGGCCGCCTGCCGCGCGACGCCATAGCGTCCACCATTCGGACCACACCTGGCTTTCGTGGATGTACTGGATGCCGTCGTCGAAAATCGACCACAGCTGCTCGACGCGCCATTCGTCGAGCGGATAACCGAAGCCTGGCCGCAGGCAATAGCCCGCGAGATTGAGCCACAGCCGCTCATGATCCGCCGAGCGGCGCCGGCGCTTGGCGCGCTCCCACAATGCACCGAACAGTTCGCGCAAGAGCGCTACGTCCCAGTTTTCGCGCGGGCCGAGCGTGTGTTCGAGCTGCGCGCGCAGACGTTTGACCTCGCTGGGCCCGACATTCGACGAACGCGCGCCGAACGCGCGCTCGATCAGCTCGATCGCCTGACCGAGCGACGCGTGGCGTGCGCTTTCGCCGCCTTCATGGGGCGTCGCAGACGCCTCGTCGCGCCGCAGTTCGAACTGCAGCAGCCAGCGTTGCGACGGGTCGTCGGTGGCGATGCAGTTCACTTCGAGCGTGCCGACTTCGGTGATCGACGTGGTGAGCTTCACGGGCCGCTCGTCGGCATCGGATGTCTGCTGGCGTTGCACGACGGTCGCGATGGGCGGCAGCCGGATGAAATCGCCTTGCGACAGATCGGTGAGTTCGCCGGGCGTGAAGCGCGTATCGGCAACTGTCGACATCAGATGAAAACGCACTGGCTGCCCGAGCCGCAGCGCGAACACGCGGTCGTCGAGATGCACTTCGTGCGCTTCTTCCGTGCCGCGCGGCAACAGGCAGATGCCCTGATCGCCTTCGAGCACGAGGAAATAGCTGCGCGCCGAGCCGCCGCCGATGCGCGGCGCGTTGCCCGCGCGCGCGAGCCCATAGGCGACCGCGCCGCGCGCGACGGCGACGTCGGGATGATCGTTCTGCAATACATGCAGCGGTTTGCCGCGCCAGCTGCCGAGCGTGTCGGCGAGTCTTCGCGTCAGCGCGTGCGCGCGGAATACGCCGCCGTTCAGCAGCAGTGTGTCGGGGACGGGCAGCGTGTCGTCCGGGTTCTCGACAGCCGGGCCGAGCGCCTCGCGCGATTGCGCGGCGAGCCGCTTCAGAAACGCCGCGACGTGCCGCGTGACGGCGGCGTCGCTGGCATACGGCAGGCCGAACTCGACGATGGCGGCGCGCGAGCGGCGCGGCATGTCGTCGGCCGACACTTGCGGAAAGAATCCGTCGACCACGATGCGCGCGATCTCGTCGCGCGTCAGATGCGTGGTGCGCGCGCCGCCGATCAGGCGCGAGCCCGAGCCGAGCAGCGTGATCGCCACCGACTCGGGCGCGTTCGCATCGAGCAATTGCTCTTTTGCGACGCGGCAGCGCTCGACCAGTTGCGACAGACTCGCCGCCGACAGCCGCGCCTGACCGTCCTGCGACTGTGTAAGACGTGTTTCGGCCAGCCGCGCGAGCGCGAGGTCCATGTTGTCGCCGCCGAGCATCAAATGATTGCCGACGCCGATGCGCGTCAACTGCGGCTCGCCGCTCGCGTCGATGTGAACCTTGATGAGCGTGAGATCGGTCGTGCCGCCGCCGACGTCGCAGATCAACACGAGCTTCGTGTCGTTCAACGCATCCCGAAGATCGACCCGATGATGAAACAGCCAGTCGTAGAACGCGGCCTGCGGCTCTTCGAGCAGCCGCAGCGCGGGCAGCTTCGCGAGACGCGCGGCTTCGAGCGTCAACGCCCGCGCGCCTTCGTCGAACGATGCGGGCACCGTCAGCACGACGTTCTGCTGTTCGAGCGGCGCGTCGGGAAAGTGCGTGTTCCAGGCGGCGCGCACGTGTGCGAGGTAGCTCGCGCTGGCGGCGACGGGCGAGACTTTCGCGACGTCGTCGGGCGCGCCCCACGGCAGGATCGGCGCGAGCCGGTCCACCGACGCGTGGGACAGCCAGCTCTTCGCGCTGGTGACGAAGCGCCCCGGCACCTGCGCGCCGAGCGCGCGCGCAAGCTGGCCGATGACGGGCCGTGGCGCGTCATCGGCTTGCGAATCGGCCTGCGGCCAAGGCAGTTGCAGATCGCCCGGATTCAGCTCGCCCGCAGCCGGGTGATAGCGCACCGACGGCAACAGGGGCCGCGCCGCCACTTCGCCGGGCGCGACGAGCTGATCGACCTCGAACACGCGGATGTCATCGGAACCTGTTTCCACGTACGCGACGACGGTATTGCTTGTGCCGAGGTCGATGCCGACCGTGAAGCGCGCGGCTGACTGCTTCTGCTTTTGCTTCATCGAAGCCTTGACGCTCAGGCCTGCGCGCCGCCGCGCACGTCGAACTCGACTTTCCAGCGCTCGTTCGTGCCGCGCGGAATCGCTTCGAGTTCGAGCGTGCCCGCTTCCGTCACGCGCGCGTGCAGCTTGACGGGCACGACTTCGCCGACGGTGCGGCCTTCGGCGGGCAGCGACGCCTCGATCTCCTCGAGTTCCTGCAATTCATCCGGCGACCAGTAATCGAGCATCGTGCCGACCTGATCGAGACGCCGCACCGACGAACCGAAGAAGCGGAAATGCACCGGCTCGCCGACCACGAGGCCGAACTCCTGTTCCGGCAGCGGCGCATCGGTGCCTTCTTCCATCCCGAACGGCGCGACGCACAGCGCGGAAATGGGCGGCTCCATGCCGGGCACGGCGGGCATCGCCGATTCGATGGCGACGTAGTACGCCCGCGCCGTGCCGCCGCGAATGCGCACGCCGCGGCCGCGCTTCACGTAGCCGTAGTACGCCGCGCCGCGCGCGACGGCGAGATCGAGGTCCGCGCCTTCGAGCAGGCGCGCGGGCGCGGCGTTGTCGGCCGCGAGCCAGCCGTTGAGCGTCGTCATGATCCGCTCGACCAGCAGCGGCGACTTGAACACGCCGCCGTTGAACAGCACGGCCGTTGGATGCAGGAACGTCGCGCTGGCTTCGAGCGGCAACTGACCGGGCGCCTGCGTGCCCTGCAGTTCGGCGAGCGCCGCGACCTGGCGGCCGAGAAACGCCGCGAGATGACGGGTGATGCCCGCGTCCTGCGCGTACGGCAAACCGAGCTGCGTGAGGCCGGCGCGCGTGCGGGTCATCGGCCGGGCCGACGACTCGACTTGCGGGAAGAAGCCTTCGAGGATCGTCTGCGTGAGTTCGTCGCGCGTGAGCTCGGTGCGGATCGAGCCGCCGATCAGCTTCGAGCCGCGGCTCGGCACGACGAGCGGCACGGCATCCGTCGACGGATCGGACAGCAATGTTTCCTTCGCGCCACGGCATGCGTAGGTGAGGGCGCGCAGTTGCCACGGATCGGCCTGCGTGCCTTGCGACGCCAGCTTGCGCGCGACCACGTGGGCGAGCGCGAGGTCCATGTTGTCGCCGCCGAGCAGGATGTGATCGCCGACCGCGACGCGATGCAGTTCGAGATTGCCTTCGCGCTCGATCACGGCGATCAGCGACAGGTCGGTCGTGCCGCCGCCGACGTCGACCACCAGAATGATGTCGCCCACCTTGACCTGCTTGCGCCATCCGCCCGTGCTCTTCTGGATCCAGCTGTAGAGCGCGGCCTGTGGCTCTTCGAGCAGCGTCATCTGGCCGTAGCCTGCTGCGCTGGCGGCTTCCGCCGTCAGTTCGCGCGCGGCGGGATCGAACGATGCGGGAATCGTCACCGTGATTTCCTGCTGGTCGAACGGCGCATCGGGATGCGCGTGGTTCCAGGCCTCGCGCAGATGCGTCAGATAGCGCACCGAGCTTTCGAGCGGCGACACGCGCGTGACTTCAGGCGGTGCGTCGCTGGGCAGGATGGCCGCTCGGCGGTCGACGCCGGGATGGCACAGCCAGCTTTTGGCGCTCGACACCAGCCGGATCGGCGTGCCTGCGCCCCGGCTGCGCGCCATTTCGCCGACGGCGAAGCTGCGCTCGCCCGTCCACGGCAAGGCGAGATCGCCGGGCGTCAGCTCGCTTTCATGCGGCAGATACAGAAACGACGGCAGC
Organism: Paraburkholderia sp. XV; assembly: GCF_020177535.1. Lineage (NCBI taxonomy): Bacteria > Pseudomonadati > Pseudomonadota > Betaproteobacteria > Burkholderiales > Burkholderiaceae > Paraburkholderia > Paraburkholderia sp. XV. The sequence continues at coordinate 103,878 of NZ_JAGUUD010000011.1, forward strand.
AGATCGAGGTCTTCGATCGCGCCGGGCGCGGTCAGCTGGGTGACGGGCAGCACCTGCTGCTCGGTCTTTTCGCCGTCGCTGGCGGCGAGATCGACGTACGACAGCGCGCAGTGCGTGGTGCCCAGATCGATACCGATCGAATAGCGCGGCTCGCTCATAGTTCCACCTCGGCAGGGGCGAGCACGGCGGCGTCGTGGCTTTGCGTGAGCTTCGGCAGACGCACGTCGGCGACGCGCCAGCCGCGATGGCTGATGCTGCCCGTGAACGGCGCCTTGCCGACCACATTGCCCGTCAGGCGGATGGCCGTCGCGTCGAAGCCTTCGTTGATCGTCACGCGGCTGCCTTCGGCTTCGTCGCGCACCGGTTGAATCGTGAAGTGCTCCCGCAGCGTCGCGCGGCAGCCGTCGTGGACGAGGCGCGCGGCCGCGCCGATGTCGGCATCCGAATACTTCGCGATGTCTTCCTCGACGAAATCGATGAAGCGTGCATCGCGCTGGAGCAGGCCGAGCAACTGGAGCGCGGCCTCGGGCGTGGCTTCCTTGATGACGACGGGCGCCGGCGCCGGTGCCGGGGCGGGCGCCGGGGCTGCTACGGGCGCTGCGGCCGGTGCCGGCGTGGGCACCGCGCCGCTGCGCAGGCGCAGCACGCTGGCGGCGAAATCGCGATCGCCGAGAATGCTGAAAAATGTTCCGAAGGCAAGCGACAGCCTGCCCAGCAACGAAACGTTCGGTTCGGTCATGAAAGATCGCTCCTGATTCTTTGGGATACGGTCGCGCCGCGCGGCTGTCGCGCGGCGGCGTGGAATTCGGGGCGGACGGTGGCGGCCGCCGCTAACGGGCGGACGCGCGCTCGATATCGCTCGATATGTCCGCGTCAAAACCCGTATTTTGCCTTGTTGTGAGCCGTCGCCGGTTCCAAGTCTGATTCCTGCGCAAGTTTGGCGGCCGGATTTTACGTCCTCGCGTAAGAATAAGCGGCATCGTCCTGTCATTTTTTGCGGCGAGGATGGGAGCGTCCGGGTACGTGCAATGCGGCCTGGACGTGCGTTCGTTGGCTATGTTCGCCAGCGTTTCGTGTGGTGCGAGGACTCGGCGGGTCTTCACGGCCGCTCGGCCCGTGCGCGCTATTGCGTTCAACCGTTTCCCGGAGGCAAGCCATGAGCATTTTCAGCACGATCCTCAGCAAGATTTTCCCGTCGAGCCATCCGGCCGTCCAGCCTGCCTCGACGCCGGACGCGGCGCCAGCCGCAGATGCCGCGCCCGCGTCGGCTCCCGCTGCCGCGCCGGCGGAGCCTGTCGATGTCGAAGCGATCCTCACGGCGCTCGCCGAACAGAATTCTGAGAAGTTGAACTGGCGCACATCGATCGTCGATCTGATGAAGCTGCTGGGGCTCGATAGCAGTCTCGGCGCGCGCAAGCAGCTCGCGGAGGAACTGGACTACAGCGGCGACATGAACGATTCCGCATCGATGAATATCTGGCTGCACAAACAGGTGATGATCAAGCTCGCCGACAACGGCGGCAAGGTGCCGGACGATCTGAAGAACTGAGCGGTTCGCGCGGGCGTGTCGCGTGGCTTCGCAGGCACGCGACTTGCGGCGGCGCGGGATCATGAAGCTCGCCACGTTCAACATCAACGGCATTCGCTCGCGTTTGCCGGCATTGCTTGCATGGCTGGAACGGGAAGCGCCCGATGTCGTGTGCCTTCAGGAGTTGAAGGCGCCCGACGCGGGCTTCCCCGAGGCCGAGATCAATCGCGCCGGCTACGGTGCGATCTGGCATGGACAGACGTCGTGGAACGGCGTTGCGATTCTCGCGAAAGATGCCCAGCCTGTCGAAACGCGTCGTGGTCTGCCCGGCGATCCCGACGATACGCATAGCCGCTATATCGAGGCCGCTGTCGAAGGCCTGCTGATCGGCTGTCTGTATCTGCCCAATGGCAATCCGCAGCCGGGGCCGAAGTTCGACTACAAGCTCGCGTGGTTCGAGCGGCTGATCGCCTACGCGAAGAAGTTGCTCGATTCCGGTCATCCCGTCGTGCTGGCAGGCGACTACAACGTCGTGCCGACTGACTTCGATATCTATAACCCGCGCTCGTGGCTCAAGGACGCGCTGCTGCAACCGGAAAGCCGCGAGTGTTATGCACGGCTGCTGAAGCAGGGGTGGACAGACGCGTTGCGCGTGCGCTTTCCCGATGAACAGGTCTTCACGTTCTGGGATTACTTCCGGCAGCACTGGCAGCGCAATTCAGGCTTGCGCATCGATCATCTGCTGTTGAACGGGCAGGTCGCCGCGATGATGCGCGACGCGGGCGTCGACCGCTGGGTGAGAGGGGAGCCGCATGCTAGCGATCATGCTCCTACGTGGGTTGTGCTGGATCTCGATGCGCGCGCGGTCAATGTGAAGAAAACTGCAGTGAAGAAAACTGCAGTGAAGAAAACGGCAGTGAAGAAAACTGCTGCCAGACGAAGCGCGGCCCGAACGGCAACCGCAGCCGCGTCAAGGAAGACCGGAAAATAATCTCACGCTGCCCGAATCGACAAAGGCGTCACGCGTGGAACTTCGGCAGGACGTCGGCTGCCAACTCCTCCATCACATCCCGCACTGGCCGGTCTGAACCCAGATTCAGCGTCACATGATGCGTGCCGTTCTCGCGCATGTCGTCCAGCACAGCCAGCAACGCATGCCGTCCCGCGCGATATCCCAACGACAATGGCGTTGCCGGCTCGTGCGGGTTGTCGCTCAGATCGAGCCGCATCGCGACGCCGAACGCGCGAAACGCAGGCGCAGGCAGACGATCGACGGCCGCGCGCCACATGCTGTGCCGTGCGCGCTGCGTCTCGGGCTCGCGGTGATAGGTCATCCAGCCGATCGAATGCCGCGCGATCCAGTCGACGCTCTGTCCGCCCGAGCCGACCGCGAGCATCGGCACGGGCAACGGCGGCTCGGGCAGCAGCATGAAGTCGGGTGCATTTTCCGGCCGCAGATCGGGTATCACACGCGGCGCGTCGCCGAGTGCAGCCGCGACCGTGTCCCAGTGCGTTCGATACAGTTCGCGCCGTGCTTCGGCATCGCGCCCGAACGCGGCGTACTCAGGCGGCCTGTCGCCTGAGCCGAGGCCGAGTATGAAGCGGCCATTCGAGAGCGTCTGCACGGATCCCGCGCCCTTCGCGATATGCAGCGGATGGCGCAAGGTCAGCACGATCGCGCCGCTCGCGAGCGCGATTTGCGTGGTATGCGAGGCGAGCGCGCCGAGCAGCACCCACGGATCGAGATGCCCGACGGGATCGGGATAGTCGGCGCTGTTCAACGGCACGTCGCGCACCCAGAGCGCGCGAAAACCGAGCATGTCGGCCAGCGCCGCCAATCCGATCTGCTCGCGAAAGTCCGCGACGATCTCGCCCGCGCGCAACAAGGGCAGCGTCAGTCCGAGCGACAGACGGCCTGCGGAAAATACCCGGTGATCGATTGTGGATTTGGCGGCGCTCATCGACGGTTGCCTGCTTTGCCGCAGTCGGCAGGATGCCCGCGATGGCGGCGATTCAATGGAAGCCGATCCTAGCATCGCGCCGCAAATCCCACCGGGCAATGGACAAGGACGCACGCCCGTGCCTGCCGTCCCATTGTTTGGAATTTGGGAACTGTGATTTCAATCTATGAGCATAGAAATTCGATAGAGCTCGACTAAACTCACTCTCAATCGACGCCGCGCCAGATCCTTCCGGTTGCGACGCCTCCCTGATTCAATATTCTCTGGAGTTACGTCATGAAAACCCGCCTTATCGCAGCCTTGCTGGTCGCCGTGTCCGCCGCTGTCGCCGCTCCCGCTTTTGCATCGGGTTATGGTCCGGCGCCGTTTTATCGTCCGTCCGTTGGCGCGCCCGCTTCGCAACGTGGCGTCAGCGCGCAGACTTTCGCCGCCGAACGCAACCAGGTTGCGGCGAACGAGGCTGTTGGCGGCGTGACGGGCGCATTGTCGGAATCGGGTAGCCGTCAGCCGGCGCAAGCCGCTAACGACGTCAACGTGTTCAAGGGTCATTGATCGCTGCGCGCGGCGGGCAATGCTCGCCGCGCCCAAAAGAAGCAGGAGGTGATCCCATGAGAGCATTCTTCGAAGGCGTGGTGTTGCTGGCGGCAGTCGTCGCGTATTTTCTGCCCGCCATCGTCGCCGATGCGCGCGAACGTGAAGATGCATTCGCGCTGACAATCTTCAACGTGCTGTTCGGCTGGACCGTGATTGGCTGGATTGCGGCGTTCGTGTGGGCGCGTCATCGCGTGAGCGACAGGCGGCTCGCGAATCTCGCATCGAACACACGTCGATCGTTGGGCCGCGTGACGATCGCGAAGATCGTAGCGCGCTCGCGCCGGGCACGCGCAGCGCGCCATCAGTCGACGCTATCCGTGTAAGAAGAGGTTGAATCGATGAAACCGCCGGTCTGGATAAGGCTGGCGGTTTTGTTTTGATAGGCCTGCATCCAGTTGATATGGATGTCGAAATAAATCAAGAAAGACGCATTTGAAACGGGACTACCACAGCGCCGGTGTCCATCCTCGCAGCCGCGCATCCTGCAACGCCTCGCGCAGATTCTGCACGAACGCATCGGCGCGCTGATAGCGGCTCCGTACGCGCGGATCGTAGTTCCGGTTCAACGCGAGCACGTCGACGATGCCGCGCGTCGAAACGCTCGTGTCCAGATCGGAAATATCGGTGACCTTGGCCCACGTGCAGCGCATGATCTCGTTGCTGGGCACGGGGGTTTGACGCTCGTCGACATGCGCGGCGAACACGTGATGACAGGTGCGCGCGCCCGCGAACTCGAACAGATATTGCATGCCCGTCGCCTGAAGGCGAGTTTCTTCCATCAGTTCGCGCACGGCGGCGGCTTCGAAGCTCTCGCCGGCGTCGGTTTTGCCGCCTGGCAGCGACCAGCGCGAGTTGGCCTTGCCGACCAGCAGAATGCGCGTGCCCATCCGGCACACGACAGTCGCACGTTGCTTCACAGTGTCTCTTCCATGTAGGGACGCGAAAGCAGCGTCAGCACGCCCCATGCCGCGCGATGCGATGGCGCTCTCAGCCGCCATGCGCCCATAGTGTCCGCCGATGTTGAGTATGAGACGTGACATCTTGATGACAACGCTCGCCAAAAATGCCCCTATGCGGTGACAGGCATTGGAGAACCTGGTTCAAACGGCCGCGAGCTTTTTGTTCTGCTTCAACATGCCGTCGAAGATCGCCGCTGCCAGATCTTCCGGAAAGCCCGAGGGAAGTTGCGCGGCGACGGTATCGATCACGCGCTGCGTGGCGTGTGTAACCGAGTCGATCATTGTGTCGACGGCATCCGGCGGCAAGCCCACTTGTTGCCCTTGCGCAATCCAATGCCGCCGTAGTATCTGACTGATCAGATAATGATTGCTCGTGCCGCGCACAGCCATTGCCAGCTTCGCCTTCTGCATCGGAATGCGGTTCGCGCCGCGTCCGATGATGGGATGCGCGGACAGCACGTCGTAGAGCGGCGTCGCGCGATAACGGTTGCCCGGCAGATGCGCGATGCTGAAGTTCTTCGCGTGGCCGTCGGTGGCGGCGAGCAGCCAGAAGATCAGCTGCGTCGTGAAGAAGCGCGTGGTGTCTTCGGCGGCATCGTCCGAACCGGCCAGAATGTGCATCACGGCGTCGATGCCCGGCCCGCCGTCGGCCTGATATTTGGCAATGGGCGGCGTGCCTGTCGCCTGACACATGTCTTCCTGCGGCAGGCGTACGATCCACGTGGCGTCGCTCGACAACCTGCGGTCGAAGCGTTCGACGACGAGCGCTTTCTGATCGCCGAACCGCGCGATCTCGCACGCGGCGATAGGCAGGCCGTAGGCGGCGACGATCTGCGAACACAGCCATTCGTTTTCCACCGACGTGCGCATGTCGGCCCGCATGTTGCCGACCAGCCCCAGCGGCAGCTTCAGGATATGGGTGGTCGGCGTGCTGCCTGTGGGTAACACCCAGCGGCCCTTGTGCCGCAGCAGTGCCGTCTTTTCCTGCGCACCGGCGATGGAGAGGCGCAAGTCGGTTGCCTCGTTGCGCTGGCCGAGGGGGGCCGCCGCGGTCGTGTCGCGCAGCAGCCGCGCGATGTCATCGCCCGTCAGCGTGTCGCCGCCGATGCGGTAGAGGTGGGCGGGCGCTTCACCCGGCGGCAGCATCTGGATCGCGCCGACGCAATCGCGCCCGAGCGCGGCGAGCAGATCGAACGGCGCCGTGCTGCCCGTCCTGTAGCGCTGCGCCATTCTGCGTCGGATGGGTTCGCTGTCGGGCAACAGGTTGTCGAAAAACGCCGACACGACGGCACCGCGATACGGTTGATTGCCTGGCGTGAACGGCAGCGACAGCGACAGCGGACGGCCCTGTTCGTCGGCGATCCAGTCGTCGAAGTAGACAAGACGCTCGCCGCCGCTGGACTTTTCCCAGTAGCCGACGGCGAGTCCGTTCATCCACAGGTCGAGGCGTTGAGTCTGTGACGGGCGCCCCATGCTTACCACTGCTCCCGTTTCTTCGGTGCACTAGCCGTGCGCGGGGCGCGTGCGGCAGCGCGCGTATCCGGCGTGGCCGCGGGCTTGCGCGGTGCGGGTCGGGCGCCTTGCGCGGCCACGCCTGTGGGCGCGCGTTGCATCGCTTTCAGGGCGGGTGCGGCGCGTTCAGTTGCGGGCTGCGCTGCGTGTTTGCGCGCCGCTGGTTTCGGCGCCGTTTCCGGCGCTGCTTTTGTCGCTGCTTTTGACGCGGCAGGGCGCGATGCGCTCACGCGGTTCGACGATGCCATCTTTGCCACGGGCGCCGCTCTTGCGAGCGAAGGCTCGTCCTGACTGAGCGTGATCCCGGCGTTCAGCAGCCGCAAGACCTTGAAGAGCCGCTCGACCCCTGCGGCGGCGGGGTCTGCCTCGAACTGCGCATAGCTTTGCTGCGTGATGCCGAGCCGCTCGGCGATCATGGCCTGCGTGAGTCCTGCGGCTTTGCGAAAGCCGCGCAGAACGGGTCGCAACTGGCTGAGCGTCTTGACGGAATAGTCCACGGCTGGTCTCGATTAGACGGATAGATGCGGGTAGAGCTTCAGCACGCCGCTGGCGCCGAACGCGCTGCCTCTGCCGATACAGAATACAGGTCAAAGCCTGTATTAGCAAGATACAGTCTATAAACTGTAAATAAAAAATACAGTCCAAAACCTGTATCGATGGGAAGGAACGATGTGCGCTGCGCCGCAGTGCAAGTTTTGCGTCGCACACGGGTACGTAAAGTGCTGACAAAGGCTGACTCCGCCGCGCGATCAGGCAACGGCGAACCGACCGATAACAACGGAGGTAAGGCCATGAGCGATTCAAACTCTTCGAATGCACCCGATCCCACACGCCGCAAGATCCTGGCAGCGCTCGCGGGCAGTGTCGCGTTATCGGCGTGTGGTGGGGGAGGGGGCGGCGGCTCGTCGGGCAGCGCGGGTTCGACGAACGGCATTCCGCCCGATCGCGCAAGCCTTCCACGGCCGGCGTTGCCGGCTCCCGCCACGTCGGGCATCGATCACATCGTGCTCGTCACGATGGAGAACCGTTCGTTCGATCATATGTTTGGCTGGGTGCCGAACGCGGAGCATCAGCAGGCCCGCCAGTTTACCGACGCATTCGGTCAAACACGGTCGTCGTTCGCGTTGACGTCGAACGACGCGTACGGTTTCCAGGCTTGCAGTTTTTCCGACCCGAACCATCTGTATAGCGCAGGGCGCACGCATCTTGCCAACGGTGCGATGAATGGCTTTCTGCTCACGCCGGGTACGAGCCTCATGCGCGGCGACCTGCTGCCCATCGGCTATCTCGGCGCAGGCGATCTCGACTTCTACCGCGGCGCCGTCCCGCAATACACGGTCTGCGACTATTACATGAGCGGCATTCTGTCCGCCACGTTTCCGAACCGTCTCTATCTGCATAGCGGCGAGACCGACCGACTCGACGACAGCGTCGATACGTCGACGCTGCCGACCATCTGGGACCGGCTCGATGCGAAGAGCGTCTCATCGACGTATTACTTCCACGACGTTCCGTTCACCGCACTGTATGGCTCACGTTATGTCGGCCGCTCGAAACTGTTCGCGGAGTTTCTCTCGGATGCGGCCTCCGGCAATCTGCCGTCGTTCTGCATGGTCGATCCCAGTTTCGCGGGCGAGGCGCAAGGCACGTCGAACGACGATCATCCGCACGCCGACGTGCGCAACGGTCAGGTACTGCTCGGCCGGATCTATGACGCGCTGCGCACCAGTCCGAACTGGAGCACGACGCTGATGATTCTCGTGTATGACGAGTGGGGCGGCTTCATGGAGCACGCGGTCCCGCCTGTCAAGCCCGTATCGGCGGCGGAGCAGGCTGTCGGCAACGACGGACGGCTCGGCTTTCGCGTGCCGTGCATGCTACTCGGGCCGCGCGTGCGCGCGAACATGGTGTCGCGCTATCCGTTCGATCCCAGCTCGATTCATCAACTGATTGCGTGGCGCTTCGGCCTCGATCCGCTGGGCGTGCGCGCGAGCGACACGAGCACCTTCAACATGGCGTACGCGCTCGACTTCACCGACGCCGCGCGAACCGACGCGCCCGCGATTGCGGTGACGCAAGGCACGTTCGGCGTCGCGTGCTCGACAGCGGGCATCATTCCGGGGCTGGGCGGCGTCGATCACAGCCAGCAGGTGCCGTCTACCTCGGACTCGCAGGTGGCACCTGAGGCAGCATCTCAGGCAGCATCTCAGGCAGCGGCGGCCAACGCGCCCGGCGGACGCTTTGCCGACTTGCGCGCGAAAGCGACCGCGCTAGGATTCCCTGGCGGAATGTAAATTCTGCGCGCTGTTTGCACGGCTCGATGCCATTGCGGCTCTGCGACGTGTGTCGCAGAGCCGCAATTCATGATGCGCGCCGTACGGCAGCGTTCAAGCTGCTGTCTTGCGTCGCTTGCCGAGTTCGGTTTCGACGGGCGGTTTGTCGGACTCGGGCACGGACCCGGCGGGGCGGTGCACGTCATGCGTGACGAAACCCAGTTCGCGGCTCGGCACGTCGAACCAGTCACGATGCGAGAACGAGTCGCGGATATCGTCGAGGCCGCTCTGCCAGTGTTCGAGCATCGTGTCCACGCTGAACTCGTAGTCCTTGTAATGGCCTTCGTACGGCTTGTTCCTGTAGATCAGATGCACGACGTTGATCGCGCTGCCGTCCGCTGCCTGCTGGGCGAGACGGAACAGCGGGTCCGCCTTCAGCACCGACGTTGGCACATGTTCGAGCAGTTCCTTGATGAAGCGCGCGTGCTTTTGACGCTCGGCGAGCATGTTGGTGATCGCGCGCGTCCGGCTCGAATACTGGATGTCCTTGGCTCGCTCCGAAATGTCGGGGAAGTCGCCGGGCGCATTGCCACGCGCGCTCCACAGGTCGACCTGAAAGACCAGCGTGTCCTTGTGATCCGAATCGCGCAGCACTTCCGTGAGCGGCGTATTCGAAACGAGTCCGCCGTCCCAGTAGTATTCGCCGTCGATCTCGACAGCCGGGAAGCCCGGCGGCAACGCACCCGACGCCATGAAATGCTCCGGCGTGAGACGCATCTTGCGGTTGTCGAAGTACGTCAGATTGCCCGTGCGCACATTCACTGCGCCCACGGACACGCGAATGGGGCCGTCGTTGATGCGGTCGAAATCTGCGAATTGCAGCAGCGTTGCCCGCAGCGCGGCCGTGTCGTAGTAGCTGACGCGGCTAGGCTCCAGCTTGCCGAGGCCCGCCAGGGGCAACGGAAAGCGCGGCGCGAAAAAACCGGGTTGGCCTTCCGTCAACGCACGGCCGGCGGCCCACATGCTGGCCCACTTGCGCGACAGATCATGCAAGCCCAGGCCGGGCAGCGCCCACGCGCTTACGCTGCCCACCCAGTCGAGCGGATGACAGATCGCATTCCAGAAGCCGCGCAATGCAGCCACGCGATTTTCCGGCGCATTGCCCGCGATGATCGCCGTGTTGAGCGCGCCGATCGACACGCCTGCGATCCAGTGCGGCTCGACTTTCATTTCGGCGAGCCCTTCGATCACGCCCGCCTGATAGGAGCCGAGCGCGCCGCCGCCTTGCAGCACGAGCGCAATCTCGTCGTAGCGCGGCAACACAAACGGTTCCGGCTGCGGGATGACTTTCTTTGTGTTGCTGCGCATACGTGCTCCTTATTTCATCGACCAGCCGTGGCTGACGATCACGGATTGACCCGTCAGTGCCGACGATTCGAAGCCCGCAAGGAAAGCGACGGTATTCGCGACGTCTTCGACCGTCGTGAATTCGCCGTCGACCGTTTCCTTCAGCATCACGTTCTTCACGACTTCCTCTTCGCTGATGCCGAGCGCCTTGGCCTGCTCGGGAATCTGCTTGTCGACGAGCGGTGTGCGCACGAAGCCCGGGCACACGACATTCGCGCGCACACCGCGCGGACCGCCTTCCTTTGCGACGACGCGCGCAAGGCCGAGCAGACCATGTTTCGCGGTGACATAGGCGGACTTCAGCTTCGACGCTTCATGCGAGTGCACCGAGCCCATATAGACGATCGAGCCGCCGCGCTTGCTGTCGTACATGTGCTTGACGGCGGCTTTGGTCGTGAGGAACGCGCCGTCCAGATGAATGGCGAGCATCTTCTTCCAGTCTGCGAAGGCGTATTCCTCGATCGGCGCGACGATCTGGATACCCGCGTTCGACACGAGCACGTCGATGCTGCCGAGTTCCTTCACCGTGCGCTCGATCCCCGCGTTGACGGCTTCTTCATTGGTCACGTCCATCGCGACCGCGATGGCCTTGCCGCCGCCTTCGACGATGCTCGACGCGACCTTCTGCGCATTCTCCAGATTCAGATCCGCAATCACGACGGCAGCACCGAGGCTGGCGAGCTTGCGAGCGCATTGTTCACCAATACCGCTTGCTGCGCCCGTCACGAGCGCGACCTTGTTTTGCAGTGACATTGTGTGTTCCCTTTAGAAGTTTGGAGAGCGTTAGACCGCGAGTTCGAGCGCGTCGTCATTCGACTTCTTTGCGCTCTGCGTTTCAGCTTGCGCAGGCGCGAGATAGTCGAATGCGACTTCGCCGATATCGAGCGTGAGATTGGCGATCACATGCCGCGCGCCGACCACGCGCTTGACGGGCAGATCGGCAATCGGCGCGAGCGCATGCGGATGCAGTTCGAGCGCGGCCGGGCCGCTCCATGCGCCCAGCACCGTGACGTCGCGCAGATAGAAGCGCACGAGTTCGCAGATACGCGCCGTGCCGTCGACATGCGGAATCACCTTCAGCAGATAGTTGGGCGTGTCGGCGAGCTTGGCGCGCTCGGCTTCGATATCGATCATGCGATGCTTGTAGCCCATCGTGCCCGTGGCGATACGTTGCGTGCCGTAATCGAGCGTGCCGAGCAGCGTGTCGTTACCGTCGGCACCTAATCTGGGGCGCGCCAACTTCTTCGGGAAGCCCCAGATTTCGCGGCCGCCGGCAATCGGGCCTTCGTCGTCGAGGTACATCGAGTGCGTGTAGTTCGCAAGGCGCCCTTCCATGTCGCGCACCGAAATCACCTGGCCGCTTTCCGTGTAGTCGCCGAAGCCCGACGAATCAGGCATGCGAATGAACTCGTAATGGACCAGTGCGTTTTCAGGTTTCAGCGGTTCCGGCACGACGGCGCGCAGCGCATCCATGTCGGTTTCGTACGAAATGATGAAGTACTCGCGATTGAGAAAGCGGAACGGCGGGCGAGGATAGGCGGGATTGTGAACGGGCATCGCAAATGCGGATTGCCGGATTGATTTGATGTCCATGAACTTCCTCTTAGGCATTGGGCGTTGTTGGAGCACCGCGAATCTTAGAGCAAAAGTTTTTTCGGGATCACATTAATTTCTCCAATACACCGTTGGTCCACACGCAACAGTGACGCGGCCTGTCAGGCATGTGCAATGAAGCGTCAATCATTGTGAAATTCGGCATAACGTGTTTTCGTGAGCGACATATCGATGACGCAAAACCGAAATACGGATGTCACGTATTGGATTACTGGCAAGTCAGATAATCCGTGATTGGTGTTGCAGATAATCGGATGAGATTGATTGATGAATTAAGCAATCGACTCCCGCGACACGGGGTTGGCTACAGCTTCGTGCGGTCCCGGCAGGAGGGTGGCAGCAACGGCACGCCGGAGAAAAGTTTTTTGATTTTGTTGCGGCGCGACATGCGCGCGGATATACTAGGGTTATTACCTAGGGTGTTACCCGCACAAGGAGTTCGCCATGCAACAAGCTACGACCGCCGCTGCACCGTCCACGAGCTGGCTTTCGCGTCTGCGCGAACTCGCCATCCGCGCTGTCGACCTGCACTTGCAGCACTGCGCGGTTCTCGCTGAAGCGTATCGCCGCTAAGCATTTCGCATCAAAAGGGGAGTTCGATCTGAACTCCCTTTGTTTATCAGCGCTTCGCCGCGTCATCATCGGGCGGGGCGGCGTTGGTGACGCCGCAGTCAGATGCCGGCTTTTCGAGCCGCCAAGATCAGCCGCAGTCCAAGCGCCGCGATGGCGCCTGCCGCGATCCGGTCGATCCACGTTTTCGCGCGCAGATAAACCTCGCGCGGGCCCCGGCTCGAAAAGCACAGCGCCACCACGGTGTACCAGCCGAACTCCACCGCGAACACCAGCGGCGGCAGCACGACGTAGCACCACATGGGCGGATGCTGCGGCAACAGCGCGGCAAAAATACTGCCATACCAGATCGCCGTCTTCGGATTGCTGAGCTGCGTCGTCAAGCCCATCCAGAACGATTTCCTCGCGCTACGGCTGTGCGCTGCACCGGCGTTGTCCATCGCAATCGGGCGGGCCGCGCCGCGCCAGATTTTCGACGCGATGTAGATCAGATACAAACCGCCCGCCACTTTCAATCCGATATACAGCCATTCGACGGCGACCAGCAGCGTATAAAGACCCGCGAGCGCGAGGCCGCCAAAGAATATGCCGCCGATGCCCATGCCAAGCGCGGTCGACAACCCGTCGCCGCGAGACAGGCTGATCGAATTTCGCGCGACGAGAACAAAACTCGGGCCGGGAATCATCGCGCCCAGCAACAACGCGACGAGAATGGCGAATACGGCGGCGGATGCGGACATCGAACTGTCTCCTTGTGCGCGGCTTTCGGCGCGAGAGCCTGGCGAGGAGCGCCGGGCCATGAACGCGCGCGTGCCGGAAGAATAGATGCAACGCGCAACCGCTGCAACGCGTCTGCGCTGGCGCGCGCGTCAGTTCGACCCGAATGATTGAGAGAGCGAGATCAGATTGATGGGTGAGAGCCGGATCATCCCGCCACGCGGACTGTCGATATCCGCGATCAGCGCGAACGAAAGCGCGATCACGGCAGGCAAGATCAGCAGCACGGCGTTGCGCCTGATCTGTCCGCGCGTGCCATAGCCGATCAGCAGGTTGCAGAAGAGGCCGATGCCCAGCATCAACGACCACGCGGTCAACGGAATGTGATTCCACCACGACGCCTGCGTATAGCCCTGCGTGTTGATGACGTCGTTCATGCCGGACACCGCGAGCGCGATCACGGGCGTCTGCTGTTTGACGGCGACGTTGCGAACGGCCATCCATAGATCGTTTTCGAGCTGGTTCGTCGCCGCGTTGATCCGCGCGATGCCGTCGTCGTCGTGCGCCAGATAGTAGTGAATGCGCTGATCGAGATAACGGCGCAGCAGGGTCTGCACGCGCTGCGCATCGGTATCGGGCAGCAGGCCGGCACGCAGGTATTCGGTGCCGATCGCGTTGGCTTCCTCTTCCTCGTAGTTCTTGCGCTGGTCGTAGCGGCTCACGGCCATCGAGAAGGTAAAGCCGATCATCAGCGCGAGCAGTGTTAGCGTCGCGGCCTGCACGACGTTGAAGTCGTCGCGCATGTCGTCGGCGAGCTCGCGCTGCCGCTGCGCCAGCATCGCGCCGGCATATGCGCCAATCGACATCGCCACGAACGACACGATGAACAGAAACAGCGGGTGGCTCATCAACGAAGGCATCTGCACGTCTCCGGTTCGGTTGCGGTCGGCAAAACGGAAAGGGAACGGCCAAAACGCGCGGGTGCATGAACGCGCCACTGCGACGCTATTGTCCAATAGTGCGGCGCCGCTCACAAGACGATCGTCGGGCGAATTGATAGAGTGGCGCGATGGACGAAAACGAACGAATCAGGCGCGCCGTGTCGTGGCTGCGCGAGGCCGATGGCATGCTGGTGACTGCCGGGGCGGGGATGGGCGTCGATTCGGGCCTGCCCGATTATCGCGGCACCGAGGGTTTCTGGCGCGCGTATCCCCCCTTGAAGCAGCATCGGCTGACCTTTCGGGACATGGCCAATCCGCGCGTAATGGCGCTGCATCCGCGGCTTTGCTGGGGCTTCTACGGGCATCGGCTGGATCTGTATCGGCGCACGGTGCCGCATCGGGGTTTCGAAATTCTGCTTCGTTGGGCGAAGTCGTTGCCGCGCGGCCTTGCCGTGTTCACCAGCAACGTCGACGGGCAGTTTCAGGCGGCGGGTTTCGACTCCGGGATGATTGCGGAATGCCACGGCTCCATTCACGTGCTGCAATGCTCGGAAGTCTGCCACGCCGGGCTGTGGCCGGCTACGGGCGTGCAGCCCGTGGTCGACGAATCGACATGCGAGCTCGTGAGCGATCTGCCGCGCTGCCCGCAGTGCGGTGCGGTGGCGCGGCCCAACATTCTGATGTTCGGGGACTACGACTGGATCGCGTTGCGCACCGAGCAGCAGGAGGTGCGGCTGCAGGCGTGGTTGTCGAAGCTCGAGCGTCCCGTCGTGATCGAAATCGGCGCGGGCAAGGCGATACCCACCGTGCGCGACTTCAGCGAGCAAAACGGTCCGCGCGTGATCCGCATCAATCCACGCGATTTCGGCATCGCCCCGCATCGCGGGATCGGGCTGGCACGAGGCGCGATCGACGGCCTCGAACTGCTCGACCGGTCAATGTAGTCATGGCGGACGGCGCCGTATCGCGCGCCGTCGCGTGTGCGCCGATGCGCCGCGCGGCTTACACGGCATCGGGTTGCGTCGTCCACGCGGCTTCGCGCTGACCGATGCGCCGCGTCGCGATCCGCGCCTGCTGCTTGCGGATGATCGCGCGCGCTGCGCGGGCCAGCGCCAGATCGAGCGCGCCGCGCCAGTCTCTGGCGATCGACGTCACGACGACGGGCGTCGCATCGGGCGTCTGAACCTGCACCTGGCAGCGTTTATCGAGTCCGCCGCGCGGGCCGTTGATGTCGGACATGCTGACCGTCGCTTTCGAAATCAGCCAGTCCATGCGGCGAAACACGAACCGGATGCGTTGGCGCGCGAAACTGCGCAAAAGGACGGCTTCGCGATCGCGGGACTTGAACATGACTTGCATGAGACACCTCCTTCGTGGGTACGGCTCAAGAGTACGGTGAGGAGGGGCGAGGAAAAAGCAGTAATTACGGAACCTCAACTTCGGAAAAAGCGAACCGGATTTCTTGAAGGCGAGCGCAATCACGCATGCGCCGCGCTCAACACCTTTTGCGTCAAAGGATGATGCCGCCCGCGCCGCGACACGATGGCGTGTATTTCCTCCTTCACTTCCGGCGAGCGGCCGAGCCAGCGCAAGCCGCGATGCATGGGATCGTTGCGCTCGGCGCCGAACGCCGCGAGCGGAAACACGCCCATGCCGCGCGACGCGAACAGCGCCATCAACGCGCTGTCCTCGAACTCGCCCGCGACGCGTGGCCGGATGCCTTCCGCTTCGAACCAGCGGTCGAGGCGCGCGCGCAGCGAAGCGTGTCCGGTTGGCAGCAGCACCGGAAGCGACGCGAGGCATTGCGGAAAGTGATCAATATGCGTCTTGCGCACCAGGGCGGCCGGCCCGTACCAGTCGATCGGCGAGGCGATCAGGCGCTCGCTGGATAGACGCAGGTTCGAATTGTGCGGCGCGGGTTGACCGGACAGCACGAGATCGAGATGATGATGTGCCAGTTCGGCCAGCAGATCTTCCGCCTCGCCTTCGTGACAGAGCAGACGCAGCGAGGGCGTATCGAGCACACCCGCGAGAATGGCATGAGCAGCCAGCTTCGAAATGCCGTCCGTCAAGCCGACCGCGAAGCGTGCGACGGTCCCGCTCGCCGCTTCGCGCACTTCGTCGTGCAACGCACGCCCGATCTGGAAGATTTCTTCCGCTCGCGCGTAGGCCGCCTGTCCTGCTTCCGTCATCGCGACGCCGCGCCCCGCGGGCTTCAGCAGTTGATGCCCGAGCGATTTTTCCAGTTCGCGCACCTGCGCGCTGATGGTTTGCACCGCCATGTCGAGCCGTTCGGCGGCCCGGGCGAACCCGCCTTCCTTCACGACGACCCAGAAATAGTGCAAATGCCGGTAATTGAGCATGCGTGGCCTCACTTCGGAAAAACCGAACCAATGCTCAGCTTATCACTGGTTTTTACGATCGCGGAGCCAGGCGATCATACTTCCCACAGGCTGTGACCCAGTAATCAGCCGCTTTCTTCTCAACCGGACAACGACGCTCGCAAATGGAATCCCTATTGACCCTGGCCGCCGATCCCGCTGCATGGGCTGCACTCGTGACGCTCGTCGTGATGGAGATCGTGCTTGGCATCGACAACCTGATCTTCATTTCGATTCTGAGCAACAAGCTTCCCGAAGCGCAACGCGCGCGCACGCAGCGTATCGGCATCATGCTGGCGCTGGTGATGCGGCTCGGCCTGCTGGGCACCGTCGCGTGGATCGCGCAACTCACTCAGCCGGTGTTTTCCGTGTTCGATCACGCGTTTTCGTGGCGCGACCTGATCCTGCTTGCGGGCGGTCTGTTCCTCGTGTGGAAGGCCACGCGTGAAATGCACCATCACGTGAGCCGCGACGCCGACGCGCATGCCAATTCCGCGATGGGCGTCGGCGGCCTGACGGTGACGGCTGCGATCGGCCAGATCCTGCTGCTCGACCTCGTGTTTTCGGTCGACAGCATCATCACCGCGGTCGGCATGACGGAGCACCTGCCCATCATGTTCATTGCAGTGATTGCCGCTGTCACGGCGATGCTGTTCGCGGCTCGCCCGCTGTCGAAGTTCATCGAGCGTAACCCGACCATCGTCACGCTTGCGCTGAGCTTCCTGCTGGTGATCGCGATGACGCTGATTGCCGAAGGTTTTGGCTCGCACGTGCCGAAGGGCTACATCTACACGGCCATGGCGTTCGCAGGCTTCGTCGAAGGCATGAACATGCTGACGCGGCGCAGAAAGGACAAGCGCGAGCACAAGGCGGCAGTGCTGGAAGCGGAGCGTGAAAGCCGAAGCGGACCGAAACAGCTTGAAGCGGAATGACAGAAGTGCCGGGGCGGTGGAGCGCCGCCCCGAATAGCAGCACACAGGTATGAACGTTACGAAAGGAGCAACGCAATGAAGTGCCCCGTTTGCAAGACCCCGGATCTTCTGATGACCGAACGTCAGAACATCGAGATCGACTATTGCCCGACGTGCCGTGGCGTATGGCTCGACCGTGGCGAACTGGACAAGCTGTTGACCCAGATGCAGGACGCGCCCGAACCGGAAGGCAGAAGCAATCAGGTCGAGCGCGACGCGCGCTACGGCGACCGCGATGGCCACCATGACCCGCAATGGGGACGGCGCAACGATTCTTACCACGGCGATCAGCGCAAACACTACGATCCGCGCCGCAAGAAGAAGTCACTGTTCGATATGTTCGACTTCGATTGACCTGCATGCATCCTGAGCGCACGCCGCGCGGGTGACGAATGACCACGACTTGCCCGAGCGGTTGCGCCGCGATTTAAACGTAATCTGACGCCTTATAGTATTACTATAATTCACGGCGACCCAATCAGAACGCATCGTCGCACCGCATCTGCAAGCGGCCCCGCGACACCCGGTCCGTTTTTTCATATCTGCCTAAAACGTGGGACAGCGCGGGATCGGCACGACGATTCCGTCGCCGGCGAGGTTACATCAATCGACGCGAAGGTCGGGAAAACGCTAATCGAAAGCGCGCGGCGCCAAACATATAGTTTGGCTATAAGTAAAAGTCAGACGCGCGAAATGCGACCCCGCCGATGCTCCGGGGCCTGCGCGGCGCGCAGGGTGCTCGCCACGAGCGCGCATCCGTGCCGGAAGCCGTCCGGACTGTGATTTCCAGATTGACTGTCAGTTGCAGGTTTGCAGCAAGAGTTGGCGCAAAGCGTTCGTCGCGCGTCATGGCTGTCGTCGCGCACACGAAAAAGCAGCGCCTGGAAAACAACCACATCGGAGACAACATATGAAAGTCGCCACGCGTCTGATCGCCGGCATGCTCGTCGGAGCGGCGCTCACCGTTGCAGCGAGCGTCAACAGCTTCGCCGGGGACAAGCAGATCACCTTGGGTTTCTCGCAGGTCGGCGCCGAAAGCGCATGGCGCACTGCGAACACCGTGTCGGTGAAATCGTCCGCGAAGGACGCCGGCATCAACCTGAAGTTCTCGGATGCGCAGCAAAAGCAGGAAAACCAGATCAAGGCGATCCGCTCGTTCATCGCGCAGAAAGTGGACGTGATCGCGTTTTCGCCCGTGGTCGAGTCCGGTTGGGAACCTGTGTTGACGGAAGCGAAGAACGCGAAAATCCCCGTGATTCTCACCGACCGTTCGATCGACGTGAAAGACACGTCGCTGTACGTGACGATGATCGGCTCCGACTTCCTCGAAGAAGGCCGCCGCGCGGGTAAATGGCTCGAAGAGCGGTACAAGGACGACAAAGGCCCGATCAACATCGCCGAACTGCAGGGCACGGTCGGCTCGGCGCCCGCAAACGACCGGCACGCCGGCCTCATCGAAGTAATCAAGAACGATCCGAAGTTCAAGATCATCGCGTCGCAAAGCGGCGACTTCACGCTGGCGGGCGGCAAGCAGGTGATGGAAGCGTTCGCGAAGACCTACGGCAAGCAGATCAACGTGGTCTACGCGCATAACGACGACATGGCGCTCGGCGCGATCCAGGCGATGGAAGAAGCAGGCATCAAGCCCGGCAAGGACG
The DNA here is from genome assembly GCF_020177535.1 of Paraburkholderia sp. XV. NCBI lineage: Bacteria > Pseudomonadati > Pseudomonadota > Betaproteobacteria > Burkholderiales > Burkholderiaceae > Paraburkholderia > Paraburkholderia sp. XV. The sequence continues at coordinate 122,964 of NZ_JAGUUD010000011.1, forward strand.
TGAGCGTGGTGTCGTTCGACGCGACCAAGGGCGGCTTCGAAGCGATGATCGCGGGCAAGATCAACGTCGACGTCGAATGCAGCCCGCTGCTTGGGCCGCAGCTGATGACGGCCGTGAAGGACGTGGTCGCGGGCAAGCAGTTGCCCAAGCGCATCGTGACCAACGAGACCGTGTTCCCGATGAACGTCGCCGCGCAGATTCTGCCGCAGCGCAAGTATTGAGCGGCTGAGCCGCTGCATACGTCCGGCGCGTCCTGCATCGAGGCGCGCCGGATTTTCATGAAACGTCATCGCCTCACGCTCCTTGCGTCATTGATATGGCCGCACAACCGTTATTCGAAACCATCGGCATCAGCAAGACGTTTCCCGGCGTGAAGGCGCTGTCGGGCGTCGACTTCCGGCTTTTTCCCGGCGAAATCCATTCGTTGATGGGCCAGAACGGCGCGGGCAAGTCCACGCTCATCAATGTGCTCACGGGCGTGCACGAGCAGGACGCGGGTGAAATCCGCCTCGCGGGCGAAACCGTGCGTTTCGCCACGCCGCTCGAAGCGGAAGCCGCGGGCATCCAGACGCTGTATCAGGAGATCAATCTCTGCCCGAATCTCTCGGTGGCGGAGAACATCTTCGCGGGCCGGCAACCGAAGCGGCGCGGCGCGATCGACTGGAAAGCAATCCATCGGCGCGCCGAGGAGGCGCTTGCCGAACTGAACGTGTCGCTCGACGTCACGAAGTCGCTCGATGCGTATCCGATTGCCGTGCAGCAGATGGTCGCGATTGCGCGCGCGATGTCGGTGAAGGCGCGCGTGCTGATTCTCGACGAACCGACCTCGAGCCTCGACGACGGCGAAGTCGCGCGGCTCTTCGACGTGCTGCGCAATATCCGGCAGGCGGGCATGGCGATCCTGTTCGTCACGCACTTTCTCGAGCAGACGTACGCGATTTCGGACCGCATCACCGTGATGCGCAACGGTGAACGCGAGGGCGAATATCTCGCGAAAGATCTGCCCGTCGAACAGCTCGTCGCCAGGATGGTGGGCCATAACCGGATGACGGAGCGCCTCAAGGGCGGCGCGCCCGACACGCCGCAGCAGCGCGCGGGCGCCGCGCCGTTTCTGTCGATGCAAGGCGTCGCGCGGCGCGGCGTGATGAATCCCATCGATCTCGACGTGCAGCCTGGCCAGATACTCGGTCTCGCGGGATTGCTCGGTTCGGGGCGCACGGAAACCGCACGTCTGCTGTTCGGCGTCGACAAGGCGGACGCGGGCACGATCAGCGTCGACGGCAAGAACGTGAAGCTCAGTTCGCCGCACGATGCGGTGCGGCACGGCATCGGCTATTGCCCCGAAGACCGCAAGAAGGAGGGCATCGTCGCCGCGCTGTCGATCCGCGAGAACATCATCCTCGCGCTCCAGGCGCGGCGCGGCTGGCTGCGCGTGATAGGCCGCAAGAAGCAGCGCGAAATCGCCGACACGTATATCGAACGCCTCGGCATCAAGGCGCACGACGCCGAGCAGCCCATCGGCCTGCTGTCGGGCGGCAATCAGCAAAAGGTCGTGCTCGCGCGCTGGCTCGCCACCGAACCGAAGATGCTGATTCTCGACGAACCCACGCGCGGCATCGACGTCGCTGCCAAGTTCGAAATCATGGACCGCGTGCTCGCGCTATGCGCACGAGGTCTCGCGATCCTGTTCATTTCGTCCGAAGTGGGCGAGGTCGTGCGCGTGAGCCATCGCATCGCCGTGCTGCGCGACCGTCGCAAGATCGCCGACGTGACGGGCAGCGCGGTATCCGAAGATCAGGTCTACCGGCTGATCGCAGGGGGAAGCGAATGAAGCAGATTCAGGCGGTGCTCAGGCATCAGCTGGTGTGGCCCGCGTTGACGCTGATCGCGCTGTTTGCCATCGACGTCGCGCATCGCGCGAACTTCCTGTCGATTGTGCTGCTCGACGGGCATCTGTTCGGTGCGCCCATCGACATCCTCAACCGCGCCGCGCCGCTGGTGATCGTGTCGCTCGGCATGACGCTGGTGATCGCGACGCGCGGCATCGACATTTCCGTCGGGGCGATCGTCGCGATCGCGGGCGCGGCGGCGGCCGTCGTGCTCGCCGACGATCCGACGCGTATCGGCACCGCGCTCGGCGCCGCGCTAGCGGTGGGCGTGCTGGCGGGCATCTGGAACGGCATGCTGGTCGCGTTCGTCGGCATGCAGCCGATCATCGCCACGCTGATCCTGATGGTGGCGGGGCGCGGTGTTGCGCAGTTGCTGACGGGCGGGCAGATCATTCCGATCGGCGCGCCGGGCTATCTGGTGTTCGGCGGCGGCTATCTCGCGACCGTGCCGTGCTCGGTGTGGATCGCGCTCGGCGTGACGGCCGCGACGGCGCTGCTCGTCAATCGCACGGCGCTCGGCCTCTTTATCCGCGCCATCGGCGTCAATCCCGTCGCGACGCGGCTGGTCGGTCTGCGCTCGGGCGCGATCGTGTTCAGCGTGTATGTGTTCTCGGGCGTGACGGCGGCTATCGCCGGCATACTCGCCAGTTCGAACGTGCGCAGCGCGGACGGCAACAACGCGGGCCTGCTGCTCGAGCTCGATGCGATTCTGGCCGTGACGCTCGGCGGCACGTCGCTGCTCGGCGGACGGTTCAGTCTCGCGGGCACCGTGCTCGGCGCGCTCATCATCCAGACGCTCACGTACACCACGTACTCGATCGGCGTGCCGCCCGAAGCGACGCTCGTCGTCAAGGCCATCGTCGTGCTGTTGGTCAGCGTGATCCAGTCGAGCGTCGCGCGCGCGATGCTCGTGCGTCAGTTGCTGCGCGCGTTTGCGTTCATGAAAACAAAGCCGCTTACGGGGACGCCACAATGAACAATCTGCTCGGGCGTCTGCTCGATCCGCGCACGCTGCCCATCGTCGTTACCGTTGTGCTGTTCGCCGTGCTGTTCGGCTTCGGCTCGGTGATGTACACCGGTTTTTTCTCGCTGCAGGTGTTGCTCGGACTGCTCGTCGACAACGCGTTCCTGCTGATCGTCGCGATCGGCATGACGTTCGTGATCGTGTCGGGCGGCATCGATCTGTCCGTGGGCTCGGTCGTCGCGCTGACGACCATTCTGTGCGCGATCTGCGCCGAGCGCCTGCACTGGCCCGTGTGGGTCATTGCGCCGCTGGTGCTCGCGTTCGGCGCGCTGTACGGCGCGGCAATGGGCGCGCTGATCCACTTCTTCCGTCTGCAGCCGTTCATCGTCACGCTGGCGGGCATGTTCCTCGCGCGCGGCGCCTGCTTTCTGATCACCACGCAGTCGATCACGATCAACGAGTCGACCTTTCACGCCATGGCGGGCTTCAGCGTGCCGATCAGCGGCGGCTCGCTGACGTCGGGCGCGCTGATCGCGCTGCTGACGCTGGCGGCGGCGATTTTCGTCGCGCACTTCACGCGCTTTGGGCGCAACGTGTATGCGCTCGGCGGCAACGAACGTTCGGCGCTGCTGATGGGCTTGCCCGTGGCGCGCACGCGCATCGGCGTGTATGCGTTGAGCGGATTTTGCTCGGCGCTCGGCGGCTTCGTGTTCACGCTGTATGTGTTGTCCGGCTACGGCTTGCAGGCGCAAGGCATGGAACTCGACGCGATTGCCGCGACTGTGATAGGCGGAACGTTGTTGACGGGCGGGGTCGGCTATGTGATCGGCTCGGTGTTCGGTGTCGGCATTCTGGGCACGATCCAGACGCTGATTACCTTCGACGGCACGCTCAGTTCATGGTGGACGCGTATCGTGATCGGCGCGTTGCTGTGCGCGTTCTGCCTCCTTCAGCGCATCATCGAGCGGCATGCGGCGCAGCGCAAATCGGACGGCACGGGGCTGGGCGCGAACGTGACGAAGGCCGCCGACAAGGCCGCGCCGACGCACGGCGCCAGCACGATCGATCTGGCGAAGATGAGTCCGCCGACGTTGAAGCAGTCGTGAGCGTATCAGCCGGCTGACGGCACCGTCGCGTTGTCGACCTGCACGCGCGCATGGCGTCGCGCCGCGCCCGGCGTGACGCCGACGATGCGCTTGAACGCGCGGCTGAACGCGGCATCGGAGTCATAGCCGAGGCGCAGCGCAAGCTCCAGCAGCGACGCATCCGTTTCCTGCAATTGCGTGAGCGCGGCCTGCATTTTCCAGCGCACCGCGTAGCGCATGGCGGGTTCGCCGACCAGTTGCGTGAAGCGCGCGGAAAACGCCGAGCGCGACATGCCGACGCTGTCGGCGAGTGCCGCCACCGTCCAGTTGCGCGACGGATCGCGATGAATCATCGCGATCACGCGGCCGATCTGCCCGTCGCGTAACGCGCCGAGCCAGCCCGTCTGCGCGGCGGGTGCGTGCGCGATCCACGCGCGCACGGCCTGAATCACGAGGATATCGGCGAGCCGCGTGATGACCGTTTCGCCGCCCGCGTTCAACTGCTGCGCTTCCGCTGCGATAAAACGCAACGTGCTCTGTATCCATTCCATTTCCGGCGACTGCCACGTGTCGACGCGAATCAGCGCCGGCAGCAGGCCGATCAGTCGTTGCGCCGCGGGGTGATCGAAGCGCACGAGCGCGCAGATCATCGTGGCCGGCGCGCCGCCTTCGCCATGACGAAGGATTTCGTAGCGGTTGCTGACGGCTTCGCGTGGCAGGTCGAAAAGCTTGCCGGCAGTGACGCCCGCTGCGCTCATCAGCCGGTGCCCCGCGCCGTGCGGCACGAGCGCGAGATCGCCGGGGCGTAGCACGCAGCGCTCGGCGCCATCCACTTCGAGCAGACATTCGCCCGACGTCACCACATGGAACATCATCGAGCGCTCGAACGGCGGCAATTCGAGCGCCCAGGGCGCCGTGAATTCCGAGCGGCAATAGAAGGTGCCGCTCATGCGCAGGAAGTGCAGCGCTTCGCCAAGGGGATCACCGGATGGGGGCAGTTCGCTCATGAAGACAGTCTAGACGGCGGAAGACGTTCGTCCAAACGTCTGGACGAACGATCAAGAAAGGCGGATATCGGATCATTGTCCGTCCAGAGACGCGTCGCTATTCTGGATTCACGGTCGCCACACGTCGCGGCCTTCAGACGGAGATGATCCATGAAAGCAGACGCCATTCTCGTGCTCGGCAGCACGGGCAAGACAGGCCGCCGCGTGGCGGAGCGGCTCATGGCGCGCGGTGCCGCCGTACGGCACGGCTCGCGTTCCGGCACGCCGCCTTTCGACTGGATGGATCGGGCGACCTGGGGACCGTTGCTGGAAGGCGTGAAGGCCGTATATATCAGTTACTTCCCGGATCTCGCCGTCGACGGCGCCGCTGACGATATCCAGGCGTTCACCCGTCTCGCCGTGCAAAGCGGCGTGCGCCGCCTCGTGCTGCTGTCGGGGCGCGGCGAGACGGAAGCGCAGCGTTGCGAAGATATCGTGCGCGAGTCGGGTGTGGAATGGACCTTGCTGCGCGCGAGCTGGTTCGCGCAGAACTTCAGCGAGGCGCATTTTCTGGAGCCGATACTCGCGGGCGAGTTGGCGCTGCCGGTTGGCGATATCGGCGAACCGTTTGTGGATGCCGACGATATCGCCGATGTGGCCGTCGCCGCGCTCATTGAGGATGGCCACGCGGGCCAGCTTTACGAGTTGACGGGCTCGCGGCTGTGGACCTTCGGCGAGGCTGTCGCGGAGATCGCCAGTGCTACTGGACGGCCGATCCGCTTCAGGCGCGTGACGATGCGCGACTACGTTGCCGCGATGGAGGCGGCGCAACTGCGGCCTGACATGATCGGGCTGATTCGCTATCTGTTCGCCGAGGTGCTCGACGGGCGCAACGCTTCCGTGCAGGACGGGGTGGTTCGTGCGGTCGGGCGGCGTCCGCGTGAGTTCGGAGATTATGTGCGTGCGACGGCGGCGACGGGTGTCTGGACACCGGGCGGGGAGGGCGGTGTCTAGCTTTTGATTGGGGGTGTGGATTGCGCGTTGCTGAGTCGGTGGTTTGGTAGTTTTTTCTGGCATCCGGGATTTGGTTTTGCGCGGGCATGCGGGATTTGATTTTGCGCTGGCATCCGCGATTTGTTTTGCCCGCTTCAAGCGTTGCCCCTGTGCGGGGCGGCACCTACTTTTCTTTGCCGCCGCAAA
>NZ_JAGUUD010000120.1:0-23866 GCF_020177535.1 Paraburkholderia sp. XV
AAAGAAAAGTAGGTGCCGCCCCGCACAGGGGCGACGCGTGAAGCTAGATAACAATTCGCGGATGCCAGCGAAAAGCAAAACAACGCAAACCAAACCGTCTACGCACAAAGCCTCAATACCCGAATACCAGCGCAAAAAGCAAAAGCAAAAGCAAAAACAGCAAAAAACCAAACCACAAACCATCCCAACCCCAACAGGTAAAATGCCCGCCGCATCCAGGCGAAAAAAACAACCCCAAGGACCACTTCAATGCTTGCCCGCATCACCCGTCTTTTCCCGCTGTGGGCCGTGCTGGCCTCCGTAGCCGCGTACTTCTCGCCCTCCTCCGTAACGGGCATCGCCCCCCACGTCACCACGCTCCTCACGATCATCATGCTGTCGATGGGCGTCACCCTCTCCATCAACGATTTCCGCCGCGTCTTCACCCGGCCCGCGCCCGTCGTCGCGGGCATCGTGCTCCACTACCTCGTGATGCCGCTCGCCGCATGGGCAATCGCAAAAGCGCTGCACATGCCGCCCGATCTGACAGCAGGCATGGTCCTGGTAGGCAGCGTCGCAAGCGGCACAGCATCGAACGTGATGATCTATCTCGCGCGCGGCGACGTCGCGCTGTCCGTCACGATCAGCGCCCTGTCGACGCTCGTCGGCGTGTTCGCAACGCCGCTCCTCACCCGCCTGTACGTCGACGCGTCGATCGCCGTCGACGTGCACGGCATGCTGATGAGCATCCTGCAAATCGTCGCGCTGCCGATCATCGTCGGTCTCGTCGTCAATCATCTCGCCGGCAAACTCGTGCGCAAGATCGAGCCCGTGCTGCCGCTGGTCTCGATGGTGTCGATCCTGCTGATCATCGCAGCCGTGGTCGGCGGCACGCAGAAGAGCATTGCGTCCGTCGGACTCGTCGTCGCGCTGGGCGTGGTGCTGCACAACGGCATCGGCCTGCTCGGCGGCTACTGGGGCGGACGCCTGCTCGGCTTCGACGAGGCCGTGTGCCGCACGCTCGCGATCGAAGTCGGCATGCAGAACTCCGGCCTCGCCGCGACCCTCGGCAAGCTCTACTTCACGCCGATCGCCGCGTTGCCGGGCGCACTGTTCTCCGTGTGGCACAACCTGTCAGGCTCGATGCTCGCAGGCTTCTGGGCAGGTCGCCCCGCCAAAGGCTCGACCGCCGATCAGGACGCAAACGCGCTGGCCCGCGAGCGCGTCTAAAGCCCGTCGACCGCTTCCCTTCCCGTTTCCTCCTGACACGCGGGCGCGTTTTTTCACGCTGCGCCGCGTGTCGCGCAGACACGTCACCCGCACGCCTCTCCCCACGCCAGACGCCGCCCCGGCTCATCCCATACCAGGCACGCGCGTTGCAGGGCCGGATTGTGTCGCTATCCGACCCGCATTAACGATTCCCCGTAGAATGGTCCGGTCGATAGACGACGCCAAGACGGCCATCCATGCCGCTCAAAGTGGAGGAACAAGCGTGTCGGTTAATAACACGAACGGCGCCACCGCATCGCAGCATCAACAGGATCAACGCAGTACCCGCATCTCGCGTCACGCGCCAGGCTCGATCTTGATGCGCGCGTTCGCGCTCATCGTGTCGGCGATGCTGCTGGCAGCATGCGCGGAGCGCCCGCCCGCCACCGCGTTCGACCGCCCCGTCACGCACGCCCTGCCTGCCACCGAGGCCACGCCGCTCGCCGCCGCGCTCGCCGCGCCCGAGCGCGCACATCCGGGCCAGTCGGGATTTCGCGTGCTGTCGGACGGCACGGAAGCGCTGCAAATGCGCATCGCGCTCGCGCGCGCAGCAACGAAGACGCTCGACATGCAGTACTACATCGCCGAGGAAGACACGACGGGCAAGCTGCTGCTCGCGGCCGCCCTCTACGCGGCCGATCACGGCGTACGCGTGCGCATGCTGGTCGACGATCTGAACTTCAAGGACATCGATCGCGTGATGGCCGCGCTGAATTCGCACGACAAGATCGAGATCCGCGTGTTCAACCCGTTCGGCAGCTCGGAAACGAGCTTCTATCAGCGCAGCCAGAACCTCTTCACGAAGGTCGGCGCATTCACGCGGCGCATGCACAACAAGGCGATGATCGCGGATAACCAGATCGCGATCGTCGGCGGCCGCAATCTCGGCGACGAATACTTTAGCGCGAGCCCCACGCTGCAGTTCCGCGATATCGACGTGCTCGCGGCCGGCCCGATCACGGCCGACGTTTCCGCAAGCTTCGACGCGTATTGGGGCGACAGCAACGCGTACCCGCTACGCGCACTGAACAAGCAGAAGTTCGATCCTCACGAGCTCGACGACATGCGCAACGAACTGCGCGCGCACTGGCGCAAGAACGCCGATCCTTATAACGCGAAGCCGCTGAACGCGACGCCGCTCGCCGCGCAGATCGCGAAAGAGGAACTGGGGCTCGTGTGGGCGAGCGCCGAGTTCAAGGTCGATTCGCCCGAAAAAATGAAGCTGCCCGCCGATCAATACAAGAGCCCGCCGATGCAGCGGCTCGTCGAACTGATGCACGACGCGCAGCGGGAATTCCTCATCACGTCGCCGTATTTCGTGCCGCACCAGGCGGGCGTCGACGCGCTCGGCCAGCTCGTGCAGCGCGGCGTGACCGTCAAGGTGCTGACCAATTCGCTCGCCGCGACCGATGCCGTCGCCGTGCAGGCGGGCTACAGCCCGTACCGCGTGCCGCTGCTCCAGCGCGGCGTGCAGCTGTACGAGTTCAAGCCGACGCCAGGCGACGAGGCGCCGAGGGCTGGCCTGTTCGGCTCGCAATCGAAAGCGAGTCTGCATGCGAAAACCTATGTGATCGACCGCAAGACGCTGGTCATCGGCTCGATGAATCTCGATCCGCGCTCGGCGCATCTGAATACGGAGCTGGCGCTCGTGATCCACAGCCCGCCCCTCGCCGACAAGGTCGCCCAGCTCTTCGACCAGGCGACGGCGCCCGGCGTCAGCTATCGCGTGACGCTCGCCACGCCGTCCGAGCTGGCCACGCTGCGCTACTCGGCGACGCCACAGGCGAAGCTCGTCTGGACCGACGAGGAAAACGGCCAGACTCGCCACTACAACCTCGATCCCGGCGCGGGCTTTTACCGCAACGCGCTGACGGGTCTATTCTTGTTGCTGCCAGTCGACGAGCAGTTATAACGGCGCAGTCTCACGTGCAGACGCTTTGCAAACCAGCTGCAGCGTGCGCCACTTTCCCGGAAGCCTTCCGATCACCTAGTCAAGCGGAGTAGAACATGACCGAAAATGTGCGCATGGAACGCGATACGTTCGGCGAAATCGCCGTGCCGAACGCGAAATTGTGGGGGGCGCAAACGCAGCGTTCGCTGCAGAACTTCAAGATTTCGACGGAAAAGCAGTCGCCCGAACTCGTCACCGCGCTCGCGATCATCAAGCGCGCCGCCGCTGAAGTGAATCTGAGCCTCGGCGTGCTCGACGCGACCAAGGCGAAGGCGATCATGGCCGCCGCCGACGAGATCATCGAAGGCAAGCACCCCGACGAATTTCCGCTCGCGGTCTGGCAGACGGGCTCCGGCACGCAGACCAACATGAACCTCAACGAGGTGATCGCCAACCGTGCAAGCGAGCTGATGGGCGGCGAGCGTGGCGAAGCGCGCCTCGTGCATCCGAACGACGACGTGAATCGCGGACAATCGTCGAACGACGTGTTTCCGACGGCCATGCACGTGGCGGCTGCCGTCGGCATCGTCAAGCATCTGCAGCCGTCGCTGAAGGCGCTGCGCGAGACGCTCGATAAAAAATCGAAGGCATTCGCCGATATCGTGAAGATCGGCCGCACGCACTTGCAGGATGCGACGCCGCTCACGCTCGGCCAGGAATTTTCCGGCTATGTCGCGCAACTCGATCACGGCGCGAAGCACGTCGAATCGGCGCTGCCGCATCTGTACGAACTCGCGCAAGGCGGCACGGCCGTCGGCACGGGCCTCAACGCGCACCCGAAATTCGCTGACGAAGTGGCGGCGGCGATCGGACGTCTGACGGGCCTGCCCTTCGTCTCAGCGCCGAACAAATTCGAGGTGATGGCAGCCGCCGACGCGCTGGTGTTCGCGCACGGCGCGCTGAAAACGCTCGCGGCGAGCATGATGAAGATCGCCAACGACGTGCGCTGGCTCGCGAGCGGTCCACGCTGCGGCCTCGGCGAACTGTCGATTCCCGAAAACGAGCCGGGCAGCTCGATCATGCCAGGCAAGGTGAACCCGACGCAGTCCGAAGCGGTGACGATGCTGTGCTGTCAGGTGTTCGGCAACGACGTGGCCGTGAACATTGGTGGCGCGAGCGGCAACTTCGAATTGAACGTGTTCCGGCCGATGATCGCCCACAACGTGCTGCAGTCGGTGCGCCTGCTTGCCGACGGCATGCAGAGCTTCAACGACAACTGCGCAGTCGGCATCGAGCCGAACCGCGAGCGCATCGATCAACTGCTCAATGAATCCTTGATGCTCGTGACGGCGCTCAATCCGCACATCGGCTACGACAAGGCCGCGAAGATCGCCAAGAAGGCCCACAAGGAAGGCACCACGCTGAAGGCCGCGGCGCTGGCGCTCGGCTATGTGACGGAACAGCAGTTCGACGAATGGGTGCGCCCGCACGACATGGTCGGCAACGCGAAGCCGTAGAACCCTTCCGCGAGGCTCTCTTCGCGAACATGCAGAGAGCCTCCGCGCGCAGGCTTGCTTACACCTTGCCCTGTGCCACTTCCTCGGGCTTCAGGTCGACGATCGCATCGAGCGCGGCCTTCACGTCCATCGCGTACTTCGCTAGCGCCTTGTGCTCGTCGGTTTGCGGCTCGAACGACGGCACGGGCACCGGGCTGCCGTTCTCGTTGACGGCCACCATCACGACGAGACAGTCGGTGGTTTGCAGCAGTTCGCCGCCTTTCGGGTCGCCGGCATAGACGGACACGTGGATGTGCATGCTGGTGCGCCCCGTCGCGACCACGCGCGCGCGCAGCTCGACCAGATTGCCGACGTGGATCGGCCGGCGAAAGCGGATATTGCCGACGCTGACCGTCACGCAATAGCGGCTCGACCAGACGGCCGCGCACGCGTATGCAGTTTCGTCGATCCATTTCATCAGCGCGCCGCCGTGCACCTTGCCGCCGAAATTGACCGAGGTCGGTTCGGCGAGGAAGCGGAACGTGGTTTCTGAACGATCCAGCGGCGCAGCGGTTGGCGTGCTCATCTTGACTCCCGTCACACAAATCGAAAGGAGCCGATTATACGAGCGCAATAAGGCGGCCGCTGTCCTATCGGGCGGTGGGCGTCATTCGACGCATGCGAGATGCCGGGAAGCGCCGCCCGGGCGGCGTTCGGTTCATCGCAGCGCGGACGCGAAGCGCTCGCGGTAATCGATCGGCAACACGCCGAAACTGCGCATGAACGCGCGCCGCAAGTTCTGCTCGCTGCCAAAGCCGCAATCGAGCGCAATCCGCTTCAACGGGCGGCGCGATTCGGCCAGCGCCCGCGACGCCGCCTCCAGCCGCATCGCCGATACCGTTTTCGCGGGCGTGCGGCCCACCTCGTCGACATAGCGGCGCGCGAACGTGCGCGGGCTCATGCTCGCTTCTTCGGCAAGCCGCTCGACGGACAGGTCGCCGTTCAGGTTCGACGCCATCCAGCCGTGCAGGCTGTCGAACGCGCCGCCCGCCGACGCCTGCGCCGCGAGCGCCGCGCTGAATTGCGACTGGCCGCCCGGCCGCTTGACGAACACGACGAGGCGCCGCGCGACCTGCATCGCGACGGGATGCCCGTAATCCTCCTGGATCAGCGCCAGAGCGAGATCGATGCCCGCTGTCACGCCCGCCGACGTCCACACGGCGCGCGAATCGTCTGCCTCGACGCCATGCAGCGGCTCGCGGATGAAAATCGGCTCGGCATCGACATGCACGCGCGGGAAACGCTCCGCAAGGCGGTGCGCGTCGCGCCAGTGGGTCGTCGCGCGGCGTCCGTCGAGCACGCCCGCCGCCGCCAGATAAAACGCGCCCGTGCACACCGAACAGACGCGCCGCACGTGCGGCGCGCGCCGCGCAATCCAGTCGATCAACGCGGGCTGCAGCGTGCGCGGATCGTCGACGGGAATGCCAGGGACGATCAGCGTGTCGATCGGCTCGTCGTCGAGCGCATCGAGGCGCTGCGTGACGACGGGCAAGCCGGGAAACGTGTCGAGCACGCCGCCGTCGATCGACGCGACCGTGGTTCGATATGCGACCGGCTCAAGCCGTTCGCCAGACGCCGGCGCCACGCGGCGCGCGTCACGCACGGTCAGCTCCGCGCGATGAAACGCTTCGAGCGGGCCGCATGCGTCGAGCAGCACGAGTTCGGGCGCGACGGCGAAAACGATGTGGCGAACCTGCGGCGCGGGCGTGTCGAGGGGTTCGTCGATAGCGTGAGGCATCAATAGATCCTTGAGCGGCAGGGTTCGACCGTTCACATACCGGACGCCGCAACCACCTGTCTGCGCGACCACGCAAAGGTGATCGTCGCCAGCGCTGCGAGCGCGAGGAACGGAAAAATCGCCACGTTGATGGCGGCCCAACCGAGATGCGCGAGCATCTGTCCCGCGCACAGCGAGCCGAGCGCGGAGAACGTGAAGGTGGTGAATTCGCTCGTCGCCTGCGTCTTCGCGCGCTCGGACGGCCGATACGATTGCGCGAGCAGCGTCGTGCCGCCGACGAACATCAGGTTCCAGCCGACGCCCAGGCACGCGAGCGCCGCATAGAAATGCGGCAGGTCGGTCGAGCGCAGCGCGAGCACGCCGCACAGCGCCGACAGCACGATGCCCGCGCCGATCACGCGCAGCACGCCGAAGCGCGCGATCAGCCGCGCCGAGAAAAACGACGGCGCGAACATGCCGACCAGATGCCATTGAATGATCTGCGCGCCATCGCCGATCGAGTGCCCGCACGCGACGGCGGCGATCGGCGTGGCCGTCATCACGAACATCATCACGGCGTAACCGAGCGCGTTGTTCGCGAGCGCGGCCACGAAGATCGGCTGCCGGACGATCGCGCGCCAGGGCCGCGCAGGTTCGCGGTGCGCGGCGGCATCCATGTGCGGCGCGGCGTCGCGGTAGAGGCTCGCCAGCAGCGCCATCGACAGCACGCCGAGTCCCGTCACCAGCGCATACGAGCCCGCGAACGCGACGGGCGCGAGCCAGTCCTTGCTCCACGCCGCCAGCGCCGGTCCGAGCACGGCTGCAACGACGCCGCCCGTGAGCACCGTCGAGATCGCGCGGCTCTTGGCGTCGGCGGGAACGGCGTCGGCGGCGGCGAGCCGGTAGTACTGCGCAAACGCCTGAAACACGCCGACGGTCGCCGTCCCCGCGCAAAACGCCCAGAAGCTCTGCTGAAAAATCGCATACACGGAGATCGCGCCGCCCGCCGCACCGATGCCCGCACCGAGCAGAAAGCCCGCGCGACGGCCAATACGCGCCATCAGGAACGACGCGAAAACCGTCGTCAGCGCGGCGGCAACGGTGATCAGCGAAAACGGCAGCGTAGCCAGGGACTTGTCGGCGGCGAGCGTGTAGCCGACGAGACCCGTGAGCGTCAGATCGATCGAAACCGACGACGTGTAGAGCGCCTGGCAGACGGCGAGCACGCGCGCGGCGCGCCGGCCGTGCGGGTCGGCATGACCGGGTGCATCAGCGCGGACGGCGGAAGCGGTGGGAATGGGCGGCGGCATCGGTGGCCTCGAGGCTGGGTGACGATGCCGGCATCGTCACATCGATTGCTCTGGCAGAAAGGCCAATGATGCATCAATTTCTGCCAGCCGCGCACAATTCGGTTCGCGGTTCGCGGGGTGGCGGCCAGATGCCGCGCGCGGCTCACTTGCGGAATGTGACGCCTTCGTCGATCGTGCCGTACATCGTGATGCTGCCCGACCCCGCCGACGACGAGCCCGAGCCGCCCTGCGCGCAAGCGCTGCACAGGACGACGGCGATGACCACGGCAAACAGGATTTTCATGACTGCGTTATTCGCTATACGGAAGAAAGCCTTTCGATTCTAGCCTGGCGCCTTTGACCGCCGCAGATTGTCTTGCCGGGCGACGCACGCGAGAATGCATCCGACGCTTCACGACAGCCTGAAACATCGAATGCGCATTCCGCCTAGAGTGGAGCCGTGACTAGCGCAACCAGAAACAGGAGACCCCGATGGCCGCTGCGTTTCCCTCCGAACCGAATCACTTTCCCGGTTTGAGCCGCATCGGCGCGCTGCTCGCCGATCCCGGCCGCGCCGCGATGCTGTGGGCGTTGATGGACGGCACCGCGCGTCCGGCGGGCGAACTGACGCTGATTGCGGGGCTGTCGCCGTCGGCGGCGAGCGCGCATCTCGCGCGGCTGACGGATGGCGGGCTGCTCGCGCTCGAAGTGCGCGGCCGGCATCGCTATTTCCGCATCGCGTCGGCGGAAATCGCGTCGACCATCGAGGCGCTCGCCAATGTCGCGCAAGCCACGGCCCCGCAACGCACCGTGCCGCGTCCGGCGCGCACCGTACCCGTCGACATGCGCTACGCGCGCACCTGCTACGACCACATGGCGGGCGAAGTGGCCGTGCGGGTCTACGAGCGGCTCATCGACAACGGTCTGCTGGCCGTCCACGGCGACGCGCTCGAAGCGACCTCCGACGGCACGGCGCTGCTCGCGCAATGGGGCATCGACGTGTCGCAGCAGCGCGGGCGCCGCCGGCGCTTCGCCTGCACCTGCCCGGACTGGAGCGAGCGGCGCCCGCATCTCGGCGGCGCGCTTGGCGCCGCGCTGCTCGATTCGTGGTCGTCGCAGGGCTGGGTCGAACGCACCGAGCGGCCGCGAATCCTGCGCGTGACGCCCATCGGACATCGTCAGTTCGACGCGTTTCTCGGCCATTGACGATCGATTCGTCCGACCAAAGCGAGCCACGCGACAACTTTTGTTACAGCGCCGTCTGGATGGCTTACAAATGACAGCGCCTTGAAACAGGGGCCAAAGGTACAGTGACTTCACACGGCGCCGCCCGACGCGGCGCCCGATGGAGCGACAACCATGAAATCACTCGCCACACCCGGTACGACATCCAGACACGCTAACCCTGGCCTTCGACGCGATGCGCGTCGGGCTTCGCTCGTGGCGCTCGCCGTCGCGGGCGCCTTGACGGCGCTTGCGCTGCAGAGCGCCGCGGCACAGGACGCGCCGCCGCCCGGCAACTATGCGCAAACCGCGCCCGACAGCGATCCGCCCGGACGCATCGCGCGCCTGAACTACATGGCGGGCACGGTCACGACCGAACCGGCAGGCGCGTCCGACTGGTCGTACGCGCAGGTCAACCGCCCGCTCACGACAGGCGACCAGTTGTGGAACGACAGGAATGCCCGCTCGGAACTGCACATCGGATCGACAGCCGTGCGCATGGGCGGGCAAACCAGCCTCGATATCCTCAACCTCGACGACAACAGCGCACAGCTGAAAGTCGCGCAAGGCACGCTGTCGACACGCGTGCGCGCGATCGCGCCGGGCTCGTCCTATGAGATCGACACGCCAAACCTCGCGCTGGGTGTGAACAGCCCCGGCGACTACCGCGTCGACGTCGCGCCCGATGGCAGCAGCACCACTGTTACCGTACGCAGCGGGAGCGCGACCGTCTATGGCGACAACGGTCAGATGCCCGTCGGCGCCGGGCAGCAGGTCACGTTCACGGGTACCAGCCTGCAACAGGTAGCCGCCGGCGGCGCGCCTGGCGCCGATCCGTTCGATCAGTGGGCAGCAAGCCGCGATGCCGCCGAGGAACGTTCGGTGTCGGCGCGCTATGTGTCGCGCGAGATGCCCGGCTATCAGGATCTCGACGCGAACGGCACATGGCGCAGCACGCCGCAGTACGGCCAGGTGTGGGTGCCGAATCAGGAGCCGGCCGGCTGGGCGCCGTATCGCGACGGCCATTGGGCCTGGCAGGCGCCATGGGGCTGGACATGGGTCGACGATGCGCCGTGGGGTTTCGCGCCGTATCACTATGGCCGCTGGGCTTATGTCGACGATTCATGGGCCTGGGTGCCGGGACAGGCCGCCGTCAGCGAGCCGCCCGTCTATGCGCCTGCCCTCGTCGCCTTTGTCGGCGATGGCGATGGCGGCGGCAGCGACTGGGGCGTGAATCTCGCGGTCGGCGGTGTGGCGGCGGCAGGTCTGGCGTGGTTCGCGCTCGGGCCCGGCGAGCCGTGGCATCCGCACTGGGGCCGCGACCATGACTGGAGCCCGCGCTATTACGAGCGCGTGAACAACACGGTCATCGTCAACAACCGCGTGGATATCCATAACAACATCCACAACACGTACATCAACTATCGCGCGCCAGGCGCCGTGACGGCGATGCCAGCGACGGCGTTCGTCCACGGACAGCCGACCAACCGCTTCGCGCATCGCGCCGATCCCGCGCAATGGCGCAACGCCCGCTTCAATGCGGGCGCGCCGGGCATCGCGCCCGTGAGGCAGAGCTTCGGGCCCGGGACGCGCAACGCCGCGTATCGTCCGCCGGCGAACGTGATGGCGCGGCCTGTCGTCGGTACGCGCAATCCGGGCGTCCCCGCTGCGTTTCATGACCGGCTGGCGCAGAGCTTCGCGCAAGGCGGCCACGGACGCGTGCCGGGCGCGGGCGAGCCGATCGTTCATACGTCGGTGCCGGCGCGCTTCGGTGCGCAGACGCTCGGCGGGAATGGGCCGGTCGCGAACGTTCGGGTCGTGCGCTCGCATGCGCCAGGGCAGATGCCCGGTGCCATGGCAGGTGCGCCCGTGGCAGGTGCTGCGGGCGGCCCGGGCGCTCAGCGACCCGGCGGCGGTGCGCCGCAGGGTGAGCAGCAACGCATGCCGGGACACGGCTTCGCACCAGGACAAATGGCGGGCGCGCCAAATGGCCAGCGGGCGGGTGGCGGCGAGGCGCCGCAGGGCAATGGCCAGCCGCACAGCGTGCCGGGGCAGCCGGGGAACGGCGTACCGCGTCCGCCGCAATTTGCGGGCGGCCGCCCGATGAACGGCATGCCTCAACAGCCGGGTCAGCCCGGAAACGCGCAACGGCCCGATACCGTGGCGGGTCAGCAGCGTGAACCCATGTGGACACAGCACCACGCGCCGATGGCGCAGCAACACGGCAATCCGCAGCAGCCAGGCGCGGCACAGACGCCTGGACAGCGTCCGCCTATGTCACAGCCGGGTCAGGTCGCGCAGCAGCGCGAGCCAGCGCAAAGACCGGGGAATGGGTTCGGCGGCGCCGTTGTACAAGGGCAGCCGCCGCATGGCCAGGATCAGCGTGGGCAGCCCGCACCGGTGCAGCAGGCTCAGGTCCAAGCACGTCCGGAGATGCATCCGCAACCCCAAATCCAACAGCCGCCGCGAGCCGATATGCGATCGCAACCGCAACAGCAGGCGCGTCAGGAATTCCGTCCGCAGGCCCAAGCCCAGCCTCAGCCTCAGCCTCAGCCACGTCCGGAGGCTCCTCCGCAGCCGCAGCAACCGCAACAGCAGGCGCGCCAGGAAATCCGGCCGCAGCCGCAACCTCAGCCACGTCCCGAGTTTCATCCGCAGCCGCAGCAACCGCAGCAGCAGGCGCGCCAGGAAGTGCGTCCGCCGCCGCAACCTCAGCCGCGCCCGGAGTTTCATCCGCAGCCGCAGCCTCAGCCGCAACCGCGCCAGGAGGCCCGTCCGCCGCAACAGGTGCAGCAGCCACATCCGCAACCCCAACCTCAGCCGCATCAGGACCAGCGCACGACAGGGGGCGGACACGACGAGCATCATCGCGGGTAAGAAGCGGCGTCACGCCGCAAACAGAAACGCCCGCCGCGATTCGCGGCGGGCGTTTCCCGTTCAAGTCGAAGAAGAACCGTCTACGGATCAGATCGCCATCGGCGCCGTCAGCGGTTCGTGATGGCGATAGCCGATCAGCGAGAAATCGGACGGCTCGATCTTCTCCAGCCACTCGGGCTCGTAGACGCCCGTCTTCGCATACTCGGGCACGCGCTCCGAAATCGAGAGCTGCGGGCTTTCGTACGGATCGCGCATCAGTTGCTGCTGCAACATGTCGAGCTGATTCTCGTAGATGTGCGCGTCGCCGATGAAGTAGGTGAACCAGCGCGGCGTATAACCCGTCAGGCGGCCGACGAGGTGCAGCAGCGCCGCCCCTTCCGTCAGGTTGAACGGCGTGCCGAGGCCGACATCGTTGCTGCGGATATAGAGGCACAGCGAAATCTCGCGCTTCGCGACGTTCGGCAGGAACTGATACAGCAGATGACAAGCCGGCAGTGCGATTTCCTCGAGCACGGCGGGATTCCACGCATGAAACAAAATCCGGCGGTCGGACGGATTCTTCATGATCGTGTCGAGACACTGGCGAATCTGGTCGATCGCCTTGTACAACAGCACCTTCTGCACGCCGTCTTCCTCGAACGTGGTGACGGGCGCGTAGCCGCGCGATGCCGCGTCTTCGAGCTGCGCGCTCGCCGTCGCGTCGAGCACCTTGTAGGCAGGCCACTTGCGCCACTGCACGCCGTACACGTCGCCGAGGTCGTCCGGGCCTTGCCGATAAGGATTGGCGAGCCACTGAGCGTTTTCGTTTGCGTTTCCGTCCCAGACCTTGCAGCCGAGCGCGCGGAAATCGGCGGCACTGCGCGACGCGCGCAGAAAGCCGATCAGTTCGCCGATCGCCGATTTGAACGCGAGCTTCTTTGTCGTCACGGCGGGGAAGCCCTGCTGCAGATCGAAGCGCAACATCGCCCCCGGCATGCTGATCGTGCGGATGCCGGTGCGGTTTTCCTGCCAGCTGCCGGTATCGAGGATCGTGCGGACGAGGTCGAGGTACTGTTTCATGCGGGTTCCTTCGGCAGAACGCTGGGCGCGCCGGACCGTTTCTGGGAAAAACCCGATTCTAGCAAGCCGGGCGAACGCACGTGAACGCGTCGGGCGCGCCGGCAGAACCGTCGCATAGGCAACCATCGCGAGTCTGAACGCTTCATGCACCGCAGATCGCGGCGTTTCGGAACGGACGCTTCGCAAACAAAAAGCCCGGTCAATCGACCGGGCTTTTGTCCTTACGCCAATCAGGTGGCCGCGCGGCAAGTGCTCACAGATGCGGCATGGTAGACGGCAACTCCGCGTGCGGTGCGAGCGGCTCGCTTTCCATATGCCGCATGCCGTGCGAGCACAACAGGCGGTACAGCGTGACGCGCGAAATACCGAGTTCCTGCGCGGCATCGCCGAGACGGCCGCGATGACGCAGCAGCGCCAGTTCGATCGCCTGGCGCTCGGCGGCCTCGCGCGCCTGCGCAAGCGACACCGGTACGATTTCGACATACTCGGCCAGTTCGAGATCGCGCGCCGTGATGGCCCGCCCTTCCGACATCACGATCGCGCGCCGCACGCGGTTGATCAGCTCGCGCACGTTGCCCGGCCAGCTGTAGTTGTGAAGCGCCGCGATCGCATCGGGCGCAAAGCCACGCAGCCGGCGGCTCGCATCTTTCCTGAAACGTTCGAGCATATGCCGCGCGAGCAGCTCGATGTCCTTGCCGCGCGCCCGCAGCGGCGGCTCGTCGATCTGCAGCACGCACAGCCGGTGATACAGATCCGAACGGAACCGCCCTTCGATCATCGCCGTGTTCATGTCGACGTGCGTCGCGGAGATGATCCGCACGTCCACTTCGATCGAGCCGTGTCCACCGAGCCGCTCGACCTTGCGCTCCTGAAGGAAGCGCAGCAGGCTCGCCTGGCTTTCGAGCGGCAGGTCGCCGATTTCATCGAGGAACAGCGTGCCGCCGTTCGCCGCTTCGACGCGCCCGATCTTGCGCTGGTTCGCGCCCGTGAACGCGCCGCGCTCATAGCCGAACAATTCGGATTGCAGCAGATGCGGAGGAATTGCGCCGCAATTGATGGGAATAAACGGCGCGTTGCGGCGCGACGAGCGCTCGTGAATGGCAACGGCCGTGAGTTCCTTGCCCGTGCCCGATTCGCCGGAAATGAACACGGGGGCGTCGGTCATCGCGACCTTGCGGATCGAGCGGAACAGCGCGAGCATCGCGTCGCACGACCCGACCATTTCGCCTTCCGTGCCGCCTTGCGACGCATCATTGGACGCTGGTTCGCCAAGCGAAACCATGCCATATGCATGACCGACTGAATCGACGATCCGGTCGCCCGAATAAGGCACGGTAACGTAATCGAAACAATAGTCGCGCACGAGCCGGCGCAATGCGGCGTCCTGCAACTGACCCGCCATCGTGGTTGCGACCCAGCCGACATTCGGCATGGTCAGACACGATTCAAACGCCGCGATTTCATGCTGCTGGAAACAGCTCGACAGATCGAGCAGACCACCCGCCGCCATCCCCGAGCGTACGGCGCGGCGGGCATCGCGTGCCGAACCGACGACCTCGACATGCCACCCGCGCTCATGAAAACGCGTGTTCAACTCCGCGCTGGGATCTCTTGATACGTAAATCAGTTGCCGCGTGGCGGATTCCATTATTCAGATCCTCTCGTCAACGAACGTTAAGGATGACGGCATGTGCTGATCTGGATTTAGCTTTTCAGGCACGCCTATTCGCACGGGATTCGCAAACAGCGAAAACCGAACGGCCATTCCATTCCGTACGGACAGCTGATCCCCGAAAAACGGCGCGTGTATTGAAACGGCCCAGTAGTGGGCTTTTTAAAATCGTATGCTGTGGATGAGAGCTTACTATACGCGCGAGCCGTCGAAAACAAATATGCGAACTAAATCGTTTAGCCTTGTCCGATAAGGGTTTGTGGTTCATGAGCATGCTCATTGGGGACCGATTAAAACGGTGGAAGCGCATTCACCATACTTTTTTATCAACGTACTACGCATGACTCGCGCTTAACGCATCGATTTGAAATCGGCGTGTTTTCGGGCCCAGGTTTCAGACCTGAAACGTTTACCTCCGATTTGACTCGGCCAACAGCCGCACCAATTCGCCACCTCCAATTCCATCAATGGATTGCGACAGATGGCACACGTTTCGCTAAATGTCCCTCACCAAGGAGAGACATCATGCGACTCGCTTTCCGCATCGACTCGAACCACATTTCACTACTGCCCGCCGGCGTCGCCGTGTGCGTCGCACTTGCACTGTCGTCAATGTCAGCTGGCGCAGCTGATACAGCTGATACATACGCACAGGCACCCTTCGCGGATGCGGCAAACGTGACGGCGCCCGCCGCGCCGCAGGCAACGGAAATCGTCGCGGAAGAGACGCCGGACGTGATCGCGGACACAACGACGGGTGTGGATGTTGCTAACGGAATTACCCCGACTGGCTCGCAGTTCACGAACGTGCCGGCCGACGGCGCCGCGACGAGCGACTTCGCGCTGGACGACCAGATGCTGTCGCGCCAGCGCGGCGGCGCGGCGGGCATGGTGATGGTCGCGGCGACGCCGCAGTTGCTGCGCGGCTCGGCCGTCACGCTGTGGGACGAAATCGCGCCGCCGTCGCCGCTGCCCATTCCCATCGATGCCGCGCGCGCCGCACAAGGTAACGTAGCGAACTACCAGAGGAAGTAACACGGCAACACGACATTGCAGACAAAAGAGATCAGTGCAGACTGTTTCGCACTCCAGATTTGATAGTCGGGGACATACAACATGATCGCTTCATGGGGGACGCTGTGCAGCCGCGCGATGGGTGCAATTAGCACGATTGGCGCGCCACGGCTCGCGACACGGCTGACCGTCATCGGCGGTCTCGCCGGTCTCGCCGGTCTGTCTGCCGCCGGCTTCGCAGGCCCGGCCTTCGCACAGGCCGCGAACCCGGGCGACATCGTCGTGCAGCGCGAGATCGCCCCGCGCATCGCCTATGCGCCCGTGCCGAAAGACCAGAACCCCGTCAGCGCGCGCGTCTCGACCTTCCCCGCCACCACCTTCAACCCGACGATGGCGCAAGTCGCGTCGGATGCCGACCTGACCAACGCGCACGGCTCGACGGGGCTCGACAGAAGCGTCGCGGGCGGCGCCGGCCTGCAGGCCGTCACGCGCATCCTCACGGGCAACACCACGAACAACAACGTCGCGCTCAACTCGGGCGGCATCGGCCAGCCGGCGCCGGGCGTGGGCGGCAACATTTCGTCGTCGGTGACGGGCGCGCTGGCGCCGCTGTCTACCGCGCTCGGCGGCGCGCTCGGGGGACTCGGCAAATGAATACGCTACGTCGCCTGCTTCCACTGCTCGCGGCACTCGCGCTCGCCGCCGGACAACCGTCGTACGCGCAGCAGGTGGGGCGCGTGAGCGGCGACGTGAGCGGCGACGCGAGCATCGCCACGGGCGCCGCCGTCAGCGCGACGGGCGCAGTCACGGTGAATCAGGCTGCGGGCCTGAACAACGCGCAGGCCAACCAGCTGACGATCACCAACGGCAACGCCGTCGCGAACGACAACGCGAGCACCCAGAGCGCCACTGCGCGGGTGCGGGTGCCGAGCGCGCGCGCGTCGATCGAAGGCAACGCATTTTCGAATTCGTCCGGAGCGGTGATGGTGAACCAGTCTGCGGGCGCAGGGAACCTCCAGCGCAACAGTGTGCTGCTCGGCACTGTGGCGCCTGGGGTCGAGACCGTCCCGGATGGGGTGCTATCCGCGACGGCCGCGAACAACGGCGGTCACGGTCGAGCGGTCCCACCACAAGGCGTCCGCGAGACCAGCATTTCCAGCGATGCCTTCAAGAACGTCAATGGAATCGTGCAGATCAACCAGACTGCCGGAGCCGGCAATGCCACGGCGAACAGTTTTGTGCTCCGTCCCCCGGCGGGCACGCTTTTCTAACTGACCATAACCAGTATCGGAGCGAAACCATGAAGCGCACTCTCATTGCAGCAGCCGTTCTCGCAGCCGCTTCCACCAGCGCCTTCGCGAGCCCGCTGAAGAACCCGTTCATTTTCAATGCGACGCTGGTTGGAGAAGCCGTCGGAATCGAAGGATTCGTCACGCTGTTCGGCTGCGTCGGCGTCTCCAGCACGGCGGGCGCAGTCGTCAACAATTCGCAGCACGCGTACGCGAACGCCTCGCTCAGCCCGAATGCGCAGTCGTACACGTCCGGCTCGATCACGACGCGGATCGACAACAGCTACAAGTCGATCAATAGCGGCGGCAGCGCATGGGCATCGCGGTCGACCTCGCACTCGTCCGAGTCGTATGGCGCGCAAGGCCATCAGGCATCGTCGGCCTATGCGTATGGCAGCCAGAGCAGCTCCGTCAAGGGCGGCGGCTTCGAGTTCAGCGCACAGGCGGCGTCGATTGGCGGCAGCTTCAGCCATGAAAGCCAGAACGCCGGCGGTCACATCTCGGCAGGCGGACATGCAGGCGTCAGCTACGAAACGGGTTCGCACTACAACCCGTGGACGGGCGACTCCTCGGGTCATGCCAGCATCTCGGGCGGGCTGTCGGCGGGCTACAAGGAATCGAGCTACCGCAACAGCGAGCAGATTGGCGGATCGTTCGGCGCAGTCGAAGCCTCGGGCCAGGGCAAGGCGTGGGGCTACGAGGCCAGGCAGGGCTCGGGTTACAAGGCCTACGCCGAGCAGTCGAGCGGCTATGAAGTCGAGAAGTCGAAGTCGCACGACAGCGTCGCTGCGCAATGGGGCCTCAACGCGTCGACTGCGAAGACGGACGTCGAAGTGTATGGCTCGGTCACGCAGCACATCAACACGCAGAAGGCGGGCAACCTGACGGCGACCACGGGCAGCAACGCCGCGCAGAACGTGAGCGGCAACATCGGCGTCAACATCGCGGAAGGCGTCAACAACGCGCAAAGCAACGACGCAGCGCTCGCTTCCGTCGATGCCGGCAACGTGTTCGGCAATGCCCAGGTCTTTAACAGCCAGAGCTCGGGCGGCAAGGCCAGCATCAAGAACTTCAACGTCAACGCCTCGGTCGGCGACGGCTCGCTGCAGTATGCGTCGGGCAATGTCGGCGTGAACGTCGCGTCGGGTATCAGCAACGTGCAGAACAACAGCATGGCTGCTTCGACGTCGACGGTCTCGCGCAGCCACGGCAGCGCGGCCATGGTGGCAACGGATGAGTCGTCGCAAACGGCGGGCGTGGACTTCCGTGGTTCGTTCGAAGGCACCGCGATGCTCGGCGCAGGCGCGCTCAGCCACGCGACGGGCAACATCGGCGTGAACATCGCGGGCGGCGCGGGCAACGTGCAGCACAACGGGCTCGCCATCGCTTCGATGAACACCAGCCGCTAAAAAGAGGCAGCTGAAACAGGCAGCCATACGGGATGCGCCGGCGGCCAATGCAGCCGCCGGCGCGACTTGGCAGGAGACCAGCATGTCCCGGTTTGACCGGTTCCCGGCGTTACGACCCGCCGCAACTGTCCTTGTGCTCACTACTTGCGCCTTGTGTGCGCGAGTGCACGCACAGGCGAGCGTCGACACGTCTACCCTCGCAGGTATTCCGCTTACAAAAACGGTGCACTCGATGAGGGACCTGCGTTACCGCCATATCGTCAGCCAGCAGTTCGATTACAGCTGCGGTGCGGCGGCGCTCGCAACCCTCCTCAAGTACGGCTACGGCATCGACATCCCCGAGACAGACCTGATCCGCCGGATGATGGTTTTCTCGACGCCCGAGGTCGTGGTCAAGAACGGCTTCTCGATGCTCGACATGAAGAAGTTCGTCGAGACGATCGGGCTGCGGGGCCGCGGATTCCGCGTGAACACGGACGCGCTGTATCACCTCCAGGTGCCCGTCATGGTTCTGATGAACCTCGACGGCTATGAGCATTTCGTGATCGTCAAGCACGCGCAGGACGGTCGCATCTTCATCGCGGACCCCGCTCTCGGCAACCGGATATTGCTCGAGGAAGACTTCGCGAAGACATGGAATGGCCTCGTATTCGCAGTCGTCGGGAAACCTTTCAGGGAGGATTCCCCGCTGTTGCAGGACAACGAGTCGCTGGCCTTGCGGCTGCGCGAGCGCGCGCTCGCCAACGGCACGGCCGCGACTCCCTTTGTCGAATACGGCTTGATCAAGGCAGACCTGTTCTGACCACCCATGAAGCACTACCTCAATCAGCCCGGCCGCACCTGTCTCGCGACATTGATCGCTACGGCTTGCGGCCTCGCCACCAGCGCTTTCGCCGCCGACGCCTCGAGCTCGCGCGACGTGGCGCCGGCGGCGATCCAGTGGCAAAGCGTCGGGGATGACGTGCTCGCCCAGCAGACCGGAAAAGGCGCGGGCGGACAAATGATCTCCGGTTTCGTATTGAACGTACTTTCGCAATGGCAGTTGCCGAACGGCGCGAACGCGCTTGCGCAAGGCAGCCTCTCCGTTGCACGCGATGCGGCGAACGCGCTGACGGCCAACGTCAACACGCTCGCGCGCGTCACCGACGGCCGCGGCAATCCGGGCGCAGACCCGAATGCCCGGACGATCGGCGGACAACGCATCGCGGTCAACGGCGTATCGCAGGTCACGCAGGTGGCGGGCGATCGCAACGCCGGCTTCAACACGGCGACGATCGACTTCAACAACAATCCGCAACTTCTGACAGGCGGCACGAATGCGCAGAGCGCGGCGGCATCGAACGCGTCGGGCAACCTCAAGGCGGGCATCTCGTTCGGCAACGGCGGCGTGACCGTCGCGCTGCAGACGCCTGCCGGCATCGCATCGCAAACCATTGCACCCAGCAACGCGCAACAGGCCGGCGCGATCGCCCAACTACTGCAGATTGCAGGCAATAACCAGCAAGTCGCCAACCAGTTGCAGCTCTCGTTGCAGACGGCACCGATGTCGTCCGCGATGCTGCGCCAGGCCGGCGTACTACAAGCCCTGCAAAACGCGGTAAATGCAAGGAGATAGGGCGGGCCGCCACCCGCCGGCAGGCGTCATCAGGAGGAGAAGTTACAGAAAGCGGCAGCACGAAGCATAAGAACCAGCCAAGTACTGCCAGTTTCACCGGGGGA
Organism: Paraburkholderia sp. XV; assembly: GCF_020177535.1. NCBI lineage: Bacteria > Pseudomonadati > Pseudomonadota > Betaproteobacteria > Burkholderiales > Burkholderiaceae > Paraburkholderia > Paraburkholderia sp. XV. The sequence goes on from NZ_JAGUUD010000120.1 coordinate 19,965, forward strand.
AGAATAATGATGATCGATACAACAGGCAGGAAGCCGCGAGTTCGACTCGCGGCTATACCTGCTGCCGCGATGCTATTCGCGTTGTCGCAGGGGGTTGGCGCACAAGCCATCAACAACCAGTCGCTCGAAGAGCGGCTCAACACGCTGATGCGCGTCGTCGACGAGCAGCAGCGGCAGATTCACTCGCTCGAACGGCAGGTCACGAATCTGGAAATGTCGCAGCGCGGCCGCGGCGCGCCGGGCTATGGCGCGCCAGCCGGCAGCGAAGCCGTTGCCGAGCAGCCAGGCGCGGACGGCCTGCCGATGCCGCTGCCGCCGCTCGCCCAGGTGACGCCGGGCGCGCCCGCGCCGGGCAACGCGACGGGCACCGCGACGGGCGTGCCCGTCAATCCGCCCGCGCCGGAAGGCTCGACCTCGGCGGGCTCGCCCGGCACCAGCAATCCCAACGCGCAGGCGAGCGGCCCCGGCCTGCCGGAAGGCGCCGTCGGGCAGACGCAGAAAGCCGCCGAGCCAGTGCGCACGCAGGCCGAGGAAGCCGTCGTGCAGCGCGAGCACGCACCGCTCTTCGATCACAAGCTGACGCTGGACTGGGGTATCAGCGATACCTACTACGACCGCCGGCAGCTGCAGCTGTCGGGCTTCCTCGCGCTCGACGCGATCTTTCTCGGCAACATCAATCTGGGGCAGACCAAGTCGCACCAGGTGATGGCCGATCTCGACGTGCGTTACGGCCTCACGGACCGCATTAGCGTCGATGTCGACGTGCCGTATGTCTACCGGCACAGCCAGTTCATCGTCGGCGGCGCGGGCGGCGCGGCGAATACGCTGTCGGACGCGTCCGTCAATTCGAGTTCGGTGGGCGACGTGAACTTCGGGCTCTACTACCAGATCCTGAAAGAGACCAACAACATCCCCGACGTGGTCGGCAGCCTGCGCGTGAAATCGCCGACGGGCACCTCGCCGTTCGGCATCAAGGTCGTGCAGCTCGAACCGGACAACACGAACCTGGTCGCGCCGTCAAAGCTGCCCACGGGCACGGGCTTCTGGAACCTGACGGCAGGCCTGTCGGTGCTGAAAACCTATGACCCTGTCGTGCTGTTCGGCAGCCTGTCCTACACGTACAACATCGCGCGCTCGTTCTCGGATATCTCGTCGATCGCCGGTCAGACGCAGCCCGCGACCGTCAAGCTCGGCGATATCTTCCAGCTCGGCGCGGGCGTCGCGCTCGCGTTCTCCGACAAGGACTCCGCCAGCATCTCGTACACCCTCGCACTGCAGCCCGCGTCGAAAACCAAAGCGCCCGGCGGCGATTACGTGAAGGTGCCGGGCAGCGAGACGACGGCGGCCGTGATGAATTTCGGCCTGAACCATGTAGTGAACAAGCATCTGACGATCAACGGTTCGGTATCGATCGGCATGACGCCCGACGCGCCGAACTATGTGATCGGCGTGCGCTTTCCCTATACCTTTTGACGTGACACCGATACGAGGCAGATCGTGCGCGAAACTTCTCATCTGAGCTCCGTTCCTCCGCTCGCAGGCTCCGGGTTGCGTCTGGCCGTTTCACGCGGGAACGACACGCCTGCTACGTGTCCCGCGGCCGTCGACACGCCGCGCGTCGCCGCGCCCGATCCCGGCACGCGCATCCTGCTGTACGCCGCGCGCACGCCCGACGACGCGCTCGTCGAGCATCTGAAGAGCCGTGGCTGGAGCGTGCTGGTCGCGCGCTCGGCGCACGAGATCGGGCGGCTCGTGAAGCCCGCGACGATGTGCGCGGGTATCGTCGACATGGCGAGCTTTTCGGTGCGCGATCTGCCGGGCCTGGAGGCGAGCCTGCGCGCGCAGCAGGTCGGCTGGATCGCGCTGGCGAATCCCGAACGGCTCGCAGACCCGGCCGTTCGGCGGCTGATCAGGCATTACTGTTTCGACTACGTGAAGATTCCCGTGGCAAACGCGACGATCGACTATCTGGTCGGCCACGCGTACGGCATGGTCAATCTGTGCGACGCCGACCTGCCGCCCGACACGACGGGCGCGAGCGACGACGAGATGGTCGGCACCTGCGAAGCGATGCAGCAGCTGTTCCGCACGATCCGCAAGGTCGCGAACACCGACGCGAGCGTGTTCATCTCGGGCGAATCGGGCACGGGCAAGGAACTGACGGCGCTTGCGATCCATGAACGCTCGCCGCGCCGCAAGGCGCCGTTCGTGCCGATCAATTGCGGCGCGATTCCGCATCATCTGCTGCAGTCGGAGCTGTTCGGCTACGAGCGCGGCGCGTTCACGGGCGCGAACCAGCGCAAGATCGGGCGCGTCGAATCGGCCAACGGCGGCACGCTGTTTCTCGATGAAATCGGCGATCTGCCGATGGAAAGCCAGGCGAGCCTGCTGCGCTTCCTGCAGGAAGGCAAGATCGAGCGGCTGGGCGGGCACGAATCGATTTCCGTCGACGTGCGCATCATCTCGGCGACGCACGTCGATCTGGAGGGCGCGATGGGGGATGGGCGCTTCCGCCAGGACCTGTTTCACCGTCTGTGCGTGCTGCGCGTCGACGAGCCGCCGCTGCGCGCGCGGGGCAAGGACATCGAACTGCTTGCGCATCATATTCTCGGCAAGTTCAAGACGGACAATGCGCGCAAGATTCGCGGCTTCACGCCATCGGCGATCGAGGCGATGTACAACTACCACTGGCCGGGCAATGTACGCGAGCTGATCAACCGGGTGCGCCGCGCGATCGTGATGGCGGAAAACAAGCTGATATCCGCTGTGGATCTCGACCTCGCGAACTTCAGCGAGCAGCAGACGATGAGTCTTGCCCAGGCGCGCGAGGCCGCGGAGAAGCGTGCCATCGAAGTCGCGCTGCTGAGGCATCGGCACCGGCTCAACGAGGCCGCCACGGATCTTGGAATTTCGCGTGTGACGCTGTATCGGCTGATGGGCACGCATGGATTGCGCGATACGTCGAGCGACGACAAGGCGGGTTTCAGGGCCGATGAGAAGGCTGATGGCAAGGGTGCGTTTAGCGGCGACCAGCAATCGCGCGAGTGACGGTTGCTGGTGATTTCGCTGTTCGCGCGGGCATCCTTGAGCGAGGCGCGTTCTCGCGGCATTCTCGCGGACGGGGCGCGGTCGGGTAGAATCGGCTTCCGCTTTCCATCCGCTTCACTTTTCGCATGACGACGCTGACGCTGATCGTCGCTCGCGCCCGCAATGGCGTGATCGGCCGTGATAACCAGTTGCCCTGGCGGCTGCCCGAAGACCTCGCATTCTTCAAACGCACGACGATGGGCGCGCCTATTGTCATGGGGCGCAAGACGCATGAATCGATTGGGCGGGTGCTGCCTGGGCGGCGCAATATCGTCGTGACGCGCGATGCTCAGCGACGCTTCGACGGGTGCGATACCGTTACCAATCTCGATGATGCGTTGGCGCTCGCGGCGCGCGATGGGGCCGCCGAGGCGTTCTTGATCGGCGGTGCGCAGTTGTATCAGGAAGGTGCGCTTCGCGCGGATAAGATGATCGTTACTGAAATTCATGCCGATTTTGACGGCGATGCGAGGTTTCCGGCGCCTGATCCGGCGGTTTGGCGTGAGGTTTCTCGCGAGATGCATCGGGCTAAAGAGCCGAATGATTTTGAATATGCGTTTGTGGTTTATCAACGCGTAGCGAGGTAGGGGTTTTTGTCTGCGACGCTATTGGTTAGGGTGCTAGCAGGTTCGTGTTCTTTGCTTCTGCGCTGGTATCCGCGGTTTGTTTTGCGTCGCTGGCATCCGCGTTACGGTGTTTGCTGTTCGCGCGTTGCCCGTGCGGTGTGTTGGCCTTTGCTTTCGCTGGCATCCGCGTTACTTTAGCGTGCTTCACGCGTCGCCCCTGTGCGGGGCGGCACCTACTTTTCTTTGCCG
>NZ_JAGUUD010000121.1:0-23401 GCF_020177535.1 Paraburkholderia sp. XV
GACGCTGGTTGACATTGCAGAAGCAGGACAGGGCGCCGCGATTGCGGCGCTTTTTTTATGGAGTGCGCGGGTTAGTCGAAGTAGTCGGAGCACAGAACAAAACCCGCCCGACGCATGAAGCGAGCGGGCGGGTTCTGGTGCCAATCAGGTGCTCTTATCCAGCCGCCTTGAACCTCGCCGCAAGCTGCTCGGCGTTACGGGCAAGCAGTCCGATGTCGGACCCGACGGCCGTGAACAGACAGCCGAGATCGATATAGTGGCGCGCAAGCGCTTCATCGCCGATCAGAATGCCCGCAGGCTTGCCCGTTGCGGCGATGCGCCTGATCGCGTCGTCAACGGCTGTCTGCACAGCGGGATGCTTGAGGTCGCCCACATGTCCGAGCGCTGCCGACAGATCGCCCGGACCGATAAAAATGCCGTCGACACCTTCGACAGCCGCAATCCGCTCCAGATTCTGCAAGCCGAGCCGGCTCTCGATCTGCACGAGCACGCATAGCTCGCTCGCGCAAAGCTTCGGATAATCCTTGATGCGCCCAAAGTCCGAGGCTCGCGCCGTCGACGCATAGCCGCGCACGCCTTCCGGCGGATAACGCGTGAAAGACACGGCATCGCGCGCTTCGTCTTCGGTTTCGACGTAGGGAATCAGCAAGGTCTGCGCGCCGCTGTCGAGCAGGCGCTTGATCGTCACCATGTCGTTCCACGGCGGCCGCACGATGGGATGCGTCGGTGTGCCCGCACAGGCTTGCAACTGGCTGTGAACCATCGGCAGTTCGTTCGGCGAGTGTTCCATGTCGAGCAGCAGCCAGTCGAAACCCGAACCCGCCAGGATTTCGACCGACACGTGGCTCGCAAGGCTCGACCACAAGCCGATTTGCTGACGCCCGGCCCGCAGCGCGCGTTTGAATGGGTTCTCCGGAAGCTTCATCGTGCTCTCCATGGAAGGGAACCGTCAGGGACTTCAACACAGAGTGCGCGGCGCAGCGCGGCCGTCAGCGACGGAGGTTGCGCTGCTCGGGCGGCGTGTAGTCGATCGTGACGAAACTGCCGCCTTGAAAACGCTGCGCGACGGGATCGAGCGGATTCGGCTGCTTCAGGATTTCGTCGGCGTAGTCTTCGGCGTTTTGCCGTGGTTGATAGCCGAGCGGCGCGGCGGCCGAATTGTCCCAGTAGCTGCGCGTGTTGTTCGACACGCCCCAGACCACCTGGAAACCAAGGTCAGGCACGTTGATGCAACGGTCGATGAGATGCAGAAAGTCGTCGTGACCGAGCCAGGTGCTGAGGTGTCTGAACTCCGTCGGCTTTTCAATGCAACTGCCGATGCGGATGCATACGCTCTCGATGCCATGCTTGTCCCAGTACATGCGCGCAAGCGATTCGCCCCACGCCTTGCTCAGCCCGTAGAAGCCATCGGGGCGGAACGCGCAGTCGAGCGTGAGCTTGTCCTCTACGGGATACATGCCGATCGCGTGATTCGAACTCGCGAAGATGATGCGGCGCACGCCATGGCGACGCGCGCCTTCATACACCTCGACGAGGCCGCGCAAGTTGTTTTCGATGATCTCGGGCAACGGCCGTTCGACACTCGTGCCCGCCATGTGAATCAGCACATCGACGCCTTGCATCAGCCGGTCGACCACGGCGGGGTCGCGCAGATCGCCGTGCATCACGTCCTCGCCGTCGAACAAAGGCTCCAGCGCGCGCGAGCCCGCCGCGGACCGCAAGTTCACGCCACGCTCGTTCAGCGCGGCGCGCAGGAAGCGGCCAAGCTGACCGCCCGCACCGCTCAACGCAATCTTTTTCGTCATGATCAAACCTTATGGCAGATAGCAGGTATCGAGGAAATCAGCGGCCCGATGTGGTCCGCCCGGCGAGTTCCACAGGCACGCCCGTCAGTGGCGGCGAGAACGACTCGCCATGCGTGATCAGCTTCCACGCGAGAGTCGCGCCGATGATGTCGAACAGCATCAGACAGACGAACAGCGGGTTATAGCCGAGAGTAGCCGCCAACGCGCCGACGATCAACGAGAAGATCATCCCGCCCAGCCAGCCGAACATGCCGGAGAAGCCCGTCGCCGTGCCGACTTCGTGCTGGCCGAACACGTCGGATGCCAGCGTGAACAGCGCGCCGGAAATGGCCTGGTGAGCGAAGGCGCCCATGCAGAACAGCGCGATCGCGACATACGGGCTGGCCGCGAGGCCGATGCACGCGGGACCGGCCATCAGCACCGCGCCGCAGATGATGACCAGTTTGCGCGACGTGATCAGCGACGCGTTGAAGCGGCGGACGAAGAACGGCGCGAGATAGCCGCCGACCAGACACCCGAGGTCCGCGGCAAGGAACGGCATCCAGCCGAACAACGCGATCTCCTTCAGGTTCATGTGACGCACGGTGAACAGGTAGAGGGGAATCCAGAAGTTGAAGGTCTGCCATGCCGGTTCGGCGAGAAAGCGCGGAATGGCAATGCCCCAGAAGCGACGCGTCGACAGCACGTGACGCCAGGACGGACGCGCCGTCGCGTCCTGCGCGCGCCGTTCCTGGCCGGACAGGATGTATTGACGCTCGTCGGTCGACAGATTCGGATGATCTTCGGGCTTGCGGAAGAACACGAGCCACAGCGCCACCCAGATCAGCGCCGAGCCGCCCGTGACGACAAAGGCCATCTGCCAGTTGAACGTGAGGATGCAGTACACGACGAGCGGCGGCGCGAGCATCGCGCCGATCGACGTGCCCGTGTTGAGCCAGCCTGTCGCGATGGAGCGTTCTTTCGCCGGGAACCATTGGCTGATTGCCTTCATGCCCGCCGGGAAAATGGCGGCCTCGCTCATGCCGAGCAGGCCACGGAAGAACGCAAGCGAGGTCCAGCCGGTGGCGAGGCCGTGCAGCATGTTCGACGCGGCCCATGCGATAGCGAAGATCGCAAAGCCGACCTTGAGCCCGACGAAGTCGAGGATATAGCCCGCGATGGGCTGCATCACCGTGTAAGCGCCCTGGAATGCCGCGACGACGTATGAGTATTGCTGCGTCGTCATGTGCAGCTTGTCGGTGAGCGTCGGGGCAGCGACGGACAGCGAACTGCGCGCGAGATAGTTGAAGACGGTCCCGAGCATGATGAGCCCGATGATCCACCAGCGTAATCCTTTGATCGTATGGCGTTGCACTACATGTCTCCTGCGGATGACGGGCATCGAGCCGCTTGCGATGCCGTCTGGATGAGTCTGTGTTGGGTTGGCGCGAGGTGGTGACCGCTGCGGCTTGCGCCACGCCGCAGCAGCGTGATCCATGAATCACAGGTAGGCCGGGCGCTCCTGCAAACGCATGGCCGCGCATGGGCTGGATCATGCTTTTCTATGTCTGACATCGTCGCGTTCGCTTGATAAGTTGTCAAGCAAATATTGCGTTGTCCCAGGGGCATCCCTGGCCCTCGTCGGCTCCAGAAAAATCGCTAAAAGCCGCTTGTAATCTCAATATAACGATTTGTGACGGGATTCTGCGGAACGGGAGAGGCTGAAGAAACGCGCTTGACACTACTAAAGTTGTTTTACAACAATGTCTCCGTCGCGATTCGGCAGAACGTGTCGACTGCGCGATCGATCCCAGCGAAGCAGGCAGACTACGAGGAGACATCGGTGACGACGCACAACAGAAGCAGTCGCGCAAACAGGGCAGGCTCGAGCACATCCAGCGCAGGTTCAGACGGTCCGCAATCGCCGCAACGGCGCACCTTCATCGCATTCGCGGGGGCCGCTGCGGGCGCCACGCTGCTCGGCACACTGCCCGGTTGCGGCGGCGATCATTCGGATCCTCCGGCGCCAACGGCAAGCAGCGACCCGATCTGGGGCAGCACTGGCGCCGCCGGGCAGATCATCGCGTCGCTGCAGAAGGTTTCGCAGTCGATGTTTCCGTCCGTCGATTTCGTCGTCACCAGTTACGGCGCACAGACTTGCGCGGTGATCGCCGCGACCAATCCGTACGCCGCTTCGGCGTCGTCGCCAGCCAGCCCCGGCGCCGACCAGACCCACGCGCCCGGATCGTTCGATTCGCGTCCCGCGTTCCTTGCCGCCATCGCTGCGTGCAGCGCGGCAGGCGGCGGGCGTGTCGTAGTGCCGTCAGGCACGTGGTATTGCGCGGGGCCGATCGTGTTGCAGAGCAATGTGAACTTCCATCTGGGCGCGAACTGCACGATCTATTTCAGCCCGAATCCCGCCGACTACGCGAAAGACGGCCCTGTCGATTGCGCATCGAACGGCCAGCTCTATTACAGCCGCTGGCAGGCAAACGATTGCCTGAACTTCGGCGCGCCCGTCTACGCACGCAATCAGACCAATATCGCGATTACCGGCGAGGGCGCGACCTCCGTGCTCAACGGCCAGGCGATGACGCCGTTCGCGGGCAGCGGCAGCACGAGCACCTGCTGGTGGACCTGGAAAGGCACGAAGAACGCCTATGGCTGCACCAGCTCGACGACACCTTCGCAGGCCTATACGAACCCGAACAACGTCGACCTGAAAACGGTCGCGCCCGCTTTGCCGGATGCGCTCTACGCCTTGTTGACCAGCACCGCCACGCCCTGGCAGCAGGACCAGAACTATCTGCCGGCGCTATCGGAAGCGGGTGTGCCCGTCGAACAGCGGATCTTCGGCGTCGGGCATTATCTGAGGCCGTGCATGGTCGAGTTCCTCGGCTGCACGAACGTGCTGATGGAGGACTACCGCACCAACAACACGCCGTTCTGGCAGCACCATCCCACCGACTGCGCGAACGTCGTGATACGCGGCGTGACGGCGGACAGCATCGGTCCGAACAACGACGGCTTCGATCCCGACGCCTGCAACAACGTGCTGTGCGACGGCGTCACCTTCAACACGGGCGACGACTGCATCGCGATCAAGTCCGGCAAGGCGCTCGACACCACCTACGGCCCCGCGCAGAACCATGTGATCCAGAACTGCACGATGAACAGCGGCCACGGCGGCATCACGCTGGGCAGCGAAATGGGCGGCGGCGTGCAGAACATCTATGCGCGCAATCTGCAGATGCTCAACCAGAACTGGCAGACCAATCCGCTGAACATCGCGATCCGCATCAAGACGAACATGAATCGCGGCGGCTATGTGAAGAACTTCTACGTCGATAACGTCACGTTGCCGAATGGCGTCAATCTGGCAGGCGGCGGCTACGGCAGTGCGTTGCTCGCGGGCAGCCCGATCAACGCGACGGTGCCGTTGGGGGTGGCAACGGCCTCTGCCGCCAATCCTTCGGCGGCGCAGGGCGGGCTGATCACATTCGATTGCGACTATCAGCCCGCCAACGATGCCGTGCGCACACGTCCCGCACTCGTGCAGAACGTGAACATTTCGAACGTGACGGCCAGCAACGTCACGGTGAACGGCGTGACGGCCTCGTGCTTCCAGGCGATCGTCGCGCAGGGCCCCGTTGCGTTCGACTACAACGGCGCCGCTCCCGCGCCCGCGATTCCGCCCATCTCGGGCGTCACGATCACGAACTGCAATCTCGGCACGCCCGCATGCAACGGCACGGCCAGCGCGACCACGCCGGGGCCTGTCTACGCGTACAACGTGAATGCGATTTCGCTGTCCAATGTGACCATCGGCGGGACGGTCTGCAACAGCTCGGTCGTGGACTCGCGATGAACCTCGAAACCCTTGTCGCATAAGGCGATGCGTCGCATGACATGAGTCGACATAATTCGTCGATAGCCATCATCCGGGCGCTCGACCATACTGCGTTCCGCGTGCAGAGCTAACGGAACACAACAACAGAACGACACCGGCGATTCACGCAACCGTGACATCGCCGATGTTGCTTCTGGTGAAGCCAAATATCGGACGATCTGCTTAATCTTCTGACCGATGACAGGACTTCACATGTTTGCAGCTCTCAACTCCGTTCGTGGCAAGACCCTTCGCAGCGCTTCCGCTGCAATCGCATTCAGCGCGATGCTGCTGAGCGGCTGCGCGGCCGCCAGCGTCACGAACACCGCCCAATACTCGACGCTCACGCAAGCGAACCCGCAGAACGTCTATGTCTACACGTTCGCGAGCAATCCTGAATCCGTGAAGCTCGACAACAGCGGCCTGATTCACAAACTGAGCGCAAGCTTCCCGGGTTCGTCGCAATCGTCGCAATCGTCGCAAACACAGGAAGCCGCGGAGGCAAGCAACGCGCTGACGGACGAAGTCGTCGCAAAACTCCAGTCGATGGGCGTGCACGCGATCCGCACCGACGCGCCGCCGCCTGCCGACCAGAACGTGCTGATCGTCGAAGGCGCGGTCGGCTCGATCGACGCGGGCAACCATCGCCGCCGCACGTTGATCGGCCTCGGCGCCGGCAAGAGCGAGGTGACGGCGCACGTGCAGGTGCTGTACAAGCCGGCAGGCGGCATGCCGCAACTGGTGCAGACCTTCGACGCCGATGCGAACAGCGGTCATATGCCGGGCGTCGCGGAAACGGCGGGCGTCGGCGCGGCAGTAGGACACGTGGCGACGTCGGCGGCCGTGGGCGGCGCGCTGCATGTCGGCTCGGAGCACAAGAACGATACCGTCACCAGCGACGCGAAGAAGCTGGCCGACTCCGTGGCGAAGCAGGTTGCGCAGATCGGCGTCGCGCAAGGATGGAGGCCGGGCGAACTGGTGAAATAACGCGGGAAACCGGGAACAAGCGGGGAATCGGGGCCGCGCAGGGTCGCGGCCTCGATGCGAGGAGACGGATGGCGATGCCCCGATACGTTGAGGCATCGCCATTTGTTTTTCGCACGTCGATCAGCCTTCGCGGAACAGGAAGCTATAAGCGTTCAGCGCGGGCACGCCGCCCAGATGCGCATACAGCACCTTCGATCCTTCCGGAAACTCGCCGCGCCGCACTTTGTCGATCATCCCGTGCATCGACTTACCTTCGTAGACGGGATCGGTCATCACGCCTTCGAGCCGCGCGCACAGGCGGATCGCCTCAAGCGTGCCTTCGTTCGGCAAGCCGTATTCCGGGCCGCCGTAACGCGTGTCGAGCACGACGTCCTGCGCGGTGATATCGCGGCCCAGATCGACCTGTTCGGCCGTGCGCTTCGCGATGCGCGTAATCTGCTCGCGGGTCTGTTCCGGTTTCGCCGAGGCGTCGATGCCGATCACGCGGTCCGCGCGTCCGTCCGCCGCGAAGCCGACGATCATCCCGGCCTGCGTGCTGCCCGTTACCGAGCACACGACGATGTAGTCGAACCTGAAGCCGAGTTCCTCTTCCTGCTGCCGCACTTCCTCGGCGAAGCCGACGAAACCCAGCCCGCCGAGCGGATGGTCCGAGCACCCGGCGGGAATAGCATAGGGCTTGCCGCCTGCCGCGCGCACGCTGTCGAGCGCATCTTCCCAGCTCTTGCGAAAGCCGATGTCGAAGCCGTCCGGCACCAGCCGCACGTCCGCGCCCATGATGCGCGACATCTGGATATTGCCGACGCGGTCATACACGGCGTCGGAATAGTTCACCCAGTTCTCCTGCACCAGCACGCACTTCATGCCCAGATGCGCAGCGACGGCGGCCACCTGGCGCGTCTGGTTCGACTGGATGCCGCCAATCGATACCAGCGTGTCGCAGCCTTGCGCGAGCGCTTCGGGAATCAGGTATTCGAGCTTGCGCGTCTTGTTGCCGCCGAACGCGAGACCGCTATTGCAGTCCTCGCGCTTCGCGTACAGCTGGACCTTGCCGCCGAGATGATCGGAGAGGCGCTTGAGCGGCTGGATCGGCGTCGGCCCGAAGGTGAGGGGGTAGCGGGGGAAACGTTGCAGGTTCATGGTCGAGGTCCGTTGTCTGGAAGGGCGCGAACGGTGCCGCGCTGACAGACATGATAGGAAAGACCCCGCGAAATGAGCTTGCGAAATAATTTGCTCGACGCTACTTTAAAAACGAATCTCAAACAGCCTGCCTATCTTCATTTCTTAAAATTATCCATGTGCGCAACAAAATTACGCGGTGACTCCGCTCGTGAAGCCACGCCGCTGTCGCAACTCGACCGCCTCGATCGCGCGATCCTCAAGCAGCTCCAGCAGGACGCGTCGATCTCGAACGTCGCGCTCGCGGCGAAGGTGAAGCTGAGCGCGCCCGCGTGTCTGCGGCGCGTCGAGCGGCTCAAGGAAATGGGACTGATCCGCGCGACGGTCGCCTTGCTCGATCCAAAAGCGCTCGGCGCGGGGATGCTGGTGGTGATCGGCGTCGTGCTCGACCGCTCCACGCCCGAAACCTTCGCGGCGTTCGAGAAGGCTGCACAAAAAGTGTCGGGCTGCATGGAGTGCCACGTCGTGACGGGGGAATTCGATTACTTCATGCTCGTGCGCACGCGCGACAGCGAGAGCTTCAACCGGCTGCACGCGGAGCAATTGCTATACCTGCCGGGTGTGCGGCAGATTCGCAGCTTCATGGTGCTCAAGGAAATCCTGTCGACGACCAGGTTCCCGTTCTGAGGCGCCCGAAGTCGCGCTGAAGGCGGCAGGCATAGGGTTTGATCGGCATGCCGGCAGCCTGCCGGTGCTTATACAATGACCGCGCAGAGAGAGAGCAGACAACAGGCAATGAGCGACGACGACAAGGACCCCGGCAGCGCGGCAAGCGGGCATGCGGAGCCGCCCGAACCGCACGCGGACCACAGCGCCGCGGCGAGCGGCACGAACGCGCCCGCCGCCTGCTTCAGCAGCGAATGGCTGCGGCTGTGGGCCGAATCGACGACGGACTATTCGATTTTCGCGCTCGCGCCGGACGGCACGATCATCAGCTGGAACCGTGGCGGCGAAGCGATTCAGGGTTACCGGCCCGACGAGATTCTCGGCCAGCACGTGCGCGTGCTGTACACCGCCGAAGACCAGCGCGCAGGCCTGCCGGAACTCGGGCTGCAGCGCGCGCGTGAAGACGGCCGCCATGAAATGGAAGGCTGGCGCGTGCGCAAGGACGGCAGCCTGTTCTGGGCGAACGTCATCATCACCGCGCTCTACGCACCCGACGGCGAGCTGCTCGGCTACGGACGCGTCGTGCGCGACATCAGCGACAAGAAGAAAGCCACCGACGCTGCCCTCGAAAGCGACCGGCGTTTCCGGCTGCTGGTGCAGGGCGTGAACGACTACGCGATCTTCATGCTGTCGCCGGAAGGCTGCGTCACCAACTGGAATCCGGGCGCGCGGCGCATCAAGGGCTATACCGACGAGCAGATCATCGGCTCGCATTTCTCGTGCTTCTACACGCCCGAAGACGCGGCAGCGGGCGTGCCGCAGCGCGGCCTCGCGACGGCCGAGCGCGAAGGCCGCTGGGAGGCCGAAGGCTGGCGCGTGCGTCGCGACGGCAGCCGGTTCTGGGCGCATGTCGTGATCGACGCGATCCGCGACGAGAACGGCGTGCTGATCGGCTTCGCGAAAATCACACGCGACATCACCGAGCGCCGCCAGGCGGCGGAACTGCTGGACCAGACCCGCAACGCGCTGTTTCAGTCGCAGAAAATGGAAGCGCTCGGCAAGATGACGGGCGGCGTCGCGCACGACTTCAACAATGTGCTGCAAGTGCTGCGCGGCAATCTGGAACTGCTAGGCGCGCGCCACGACGATGCGTGGAGCCGGGCGCGTATCGGCCGCGCCATCGAGGCGGTCGAGCGCGGCTCGAAGCTCGCCGCGCAACTGCTCGCGTTCGGGCGCCGCCAGGCGCTGCAACCCGTCACGACCGATCTCGGCGGCGTGCTGCACGGCATGGACGACCTGTTGCGGCGCGCGCTCGGCGAGCGCGTCGAGGTGCGGGTACACGAATCGCATGCGAGCGGCGAGCTGTGGAACGTGCTGGTCGACACGCATCAGCTGGAAAGCGTCGTGCTCAACCTGGCCATCAATTCGCGCGATGCCATGCCCGAGGGCGGCGTGCTGACCTTCGGGCTGTCGAACGCGGTGCTGTACGCGCAAGCCGCCGTGGCCGCGCAGGTCGAGCCGGGCGAGTACGTGAAGATGACCGTCACCGACACCGGTGCGGGCATGAGCGCGGACGTCGTCGAGCGCGCGTTCGATCCGTTCTTCACGACCAAGCCCGAAGGCCAGGGCACAGGGCTGGGCCTGAGCATGGCCTACGGCTTCGTGCTGCAAAGCGGCGGGCACATCGAACTGGCGAGCACGCCGGGCGTCGGCACGACGGTGACGATCTATCTGCCGCGCTCGACTGATCCGCTCATCGAGCGGCCCCTCGCTCAGTCCACGTCCGAGTCCGGGAAAGACCTGCGCGGAGACGAAACCGTGCTCGTCGTCGAAGACGACCGGCGCGTGCAACTGACCGTGGTCGACATGTTGTCGCAACTCGGCTACGGCGTGCTGACGGCCAACGACGCGACCGAGGCGCTGACCGTCTTGCGCAGCGGCGCAAGAGTCGATCTGCTGTTCAGCGATGTCGTGATGCCCGGGCCGTTGTTGAGTCCCGAAATGGTGCGTCAGGCGCGACTGATACGGCCGTCGTTGAAGGTGCTGTTCACGTCGGGCCATACGCGAGACACGACGGGGCTCGACGCGCAACTGCGGCGCGGCGCCGATCTGCTGCAAAAGCCGTATAGCCGTTTGCAGCTCGCGCGGAAAATACGCGAGGTGTTCGACGGCCCGGCGCGCGCGACGCACGACGCGGCGCAGTGCGACACGCCGGGCAAGCTGCACATTCTCGTCGTCGAAGACGACCGGGACGGCCGCGATGCGCTGTGCGAGCTGCTCGGACTGCTCGGTCATACCTGGGACGCCGTGGCCAATGCCGAAGAAGCGCTGAAACGCCTGCAACTGCATCCGTTCGATGTGCTGCTGACCGATCTCACGCTGCCCGGCATGTCGGGCCTCGACCTCGCACGCGCGGCGGTCGCGATGAACGCCGCGCGGCACATCGTGTTCGCATCGGGTCGCGATGTGCCTGTGCACGACGAATCGCTGCCGTTCACCTGGACGGCGTTGCGCAAGCCTTATTCATTCGAGCAACTGAAGGCCGTGCTCGACGCGCAACATTGACGCGGGACCGTTCGCTTGCCGCGCTTCATCCGTCGCTATCGCGCGCGGCTTCGCGCCGCGCGAGCTTGCCCGCTTCACGCAATGCCGCGACGATGGCGGCATAGGCGCGTTCGCGCGTCGCCTGATCGGGTGCACGCAGCGCGAACGATGGATGATAGGTCGGCACGACGTGGCGCCCGCCGTGCTCGAGCACCTTGCCGACGACGGCCTGAAGCCGCGCGTCGCGATCCTCCAGTAAGGCCTTCAGCGCTGTCGCGCCGAGTGCGACGATCACGCGCGGACCGACGGATGCCAGTTCGCGCTCCAGCCAGTAATGACACGCGTCGATCTCGCGTTGCGCGGGCGTCTTGTGCATCCGGCGCTTGCCGCGCGGTTCCCATTTGAAATGCTTGACGGCATTCGTCACGTACACGTCGTGGCGGGCGACGCCCGCTTCCTTCAACGCGTCGTCGAGCAGTTGTCCGGCAGGGCCGACGAACGGCTTGCCCTGTTGATCCTCCTTATCGCCCGGTTGCTCGCCCACCATCATGATCGGCGCGTGCTTGGGGCCGGTCCCGCCGACCGCCTGCGTCGCGCGTGCCCACAACGCGCAGCGGCGGCAATCGTCGAGGCGCTTTGGCTGCTGGCCGGGGTCGATCTGCGGCGTTTGTTTTGCCGGGGCTTGCGGTCGGCCGGATTGGTCGTCGGCTGGCGGGGCGGGTGTGCGTGTGCTCATATCGTCTTCGCTCGAAGATGCGCGCGCTGCATATGCAGCCATGGCGAGCAATGCGTGTTCCCTTCGGTTCTCTTCCGTGCTCTTCAATGAGCAAACGGGCAAGTGAGCAGTGAGTGACATTGCGGAATGCTTCTTGCGGCCTCATAGCGACGCAGCATCCCGAACAACCCACTGTGGAGGCCAGCATGAGCACACTCAATCCCGATGACGAACAACGCCCCGAGCCCAGGCAGCCGGGACACGACAACGCCTCGCTCGGGCCGAGCGATTCGTCGGATAGCGGCAGCGACGTTGCGGGCGCGAAGCGTCATGAATTCGATGTCGATGGCGAACTCGACAATCACGCGCTCGAAACGGGCGAAGCGGAACTCGCGAGCGACACCGACCGCTTCGGTACAGGCGAACGCGCCTCCGCCGATGGCGATTCGACGCTCGAGGACAACGAGGACATCGAAGTAGACCGCGTGATCAGCGCGGCGGGCGAAGAAGATGCCGACGGCATGGCGGACGAACTCGCCGACACGCCGGGTGAAGACGCCGACGAAGACGCGAACCTCGACGACGCACCACGCGAACGTCGCAAGTGAGCCAGGCGCATGCCTTGCTCAAGTCGTCATAGCGGGACGGCGCGCGCCGCCGTCCTTTATCGAACGAAGTCTGGAACCAGGGAGGCATCATGTCGCTTATCGTTGCCGCACGATTCACCACGTTTCCGGCGGCGGAATCGGCCGCCGAGCGCCTTTTTCGAGCGGGTTTTGTCGAAGAAGACGTGTCGCTGTTCTTCGTCAATCCGCGCGGGCAGCATGCGCGCTTTCCGATCGGCGGCGATGAAAACAAGGACGCCGCCGCTACCGATGCGCCCAAAGGCGCCGGCATGGGCGTGACGATCGGGGCCGTCGTGGGCGCCGTGGTCGGGGTCGGCATCTTCACTGCATTCTCGGCGCCCGTGCTGGTGTCGGCGATCGCGGCGGGCGTCGGCGCGTATATCGGCTCGCTGATCGGCGCCATGTACAAGACGCGCGGCGGCGGCAAGGGCGCCCGTCACGAGCGGGCGCATCACGAAGAGCGCGATTCCGGCGTGCTGCTAGCCGTGCACGTGACGCCCGATACGCAGCAGATGGCCGCGAACGTGCTGCGAGAGGCGGGCGGCGCATCGATCGAGCGCGCTACGGGGCGCTGGCAGCAGGGCCGCTGGGCCGACTTCGATCCGACCCAGCCGGTGCAGCCGGTGCAGGGCGAGCGCGGCATCGATGGGCGCGTAGAGCGGCCCGCCGAACGGCCTTCCGAAAGGCACGCGTAAAATAAATTCAATCGCCCGACAACAAAAACGCAGCGCGCGGCATGACGCCGCGCGCTGCGTTTTTTTCTTACGTCTCCGTCAGTTCACCAGACGTCAGCGGGAGCCTTCCGCATCGTCCTCTTCTTCATCGTCCAGGTCGTCCTCGAGATCGTCGTCGTCGAGTGTGATCCGACCCATGCCGACACCCGCATCCTTATCCGCATACGGTTGACGTGGGGCGTTTTCGTCCGGGGCGTAATTCTTTCTGACCATTGGCTGCTCCATGAAGAAAGTTGAACGAAGCCGCAGAGCGCGCAAGCGATGCGCCTGCACTCACCGCGAACTTCTAATGATGCTCCCGTGCGATCCGCGCGACCAGCGGTAAGTGATCCGATGCGGCACGTGCAAGCGTGCTGCGGTGCACCGTCACGTCGATCAGACGGTCGGCGGGGTGCATCCAGATGCGGTCGAGCGCGAACACGGGCAGGCGCGCCGGAAAGGTGCGCGGCGCGGGCGCCGCCCGAAAATGGGTAACGAGCATGCGCAACGCGTGGCCCCAAACGAACCACTCGTTGAGGTCGCCCATCAGCAGCACGGGCATGCGCGGCGTATCGAATGCGGCAATCAGCGCGCGGATTTGCGCGCGCCGCTCGCGCGCCGACAGGCCCAGATGGGTCGCCACGACCCGTAATCCCGAACCGGGGCCGTCCGTCTCCACATCGACGTCGAGCGCGCCGCGCGCTTCGCGTGTGCCGAACGACAGATCGAGCGAACGCGTCGCGCAGATGGGCAGCCGGCTAAGGATTGCGTTGCCATAGCGTCGTTCGGGCGTATCGAGCGTCGGCCCGGCAACCGCGTCCATGCCCGTCATTTCGCGCAAGACAGGCAGCGCATTTGGCGCAAAGCTGCCGCCCAGCGGCACTTCCTGCAACGCGACTATATCGGCGTCCAGTTCGCGGATCACGCCCGCGATGCGTTCCGCCGACGGCCGCCCGTCGGCGCCGACCGTGCCGTGGATGTTGTAGGTGGCGATGCGCAACGCGCGAACGTCCTGGGCAGCCGCCTGTTCGCGCAAGCCGGGGGCGATAGCGTTCATGAGCGGCGCGCGAAGAAGCGTTGCAACGCGACCGACAGTCCGATCAACGCCGCGCCGATCAGCGCGACGAGCACGAGCCCCGACATCGACGGATGACGGACGGCGGCGACGAGCTGATGGGCGAAGGTCGTCGCGAGCACGATGCCCGGCGTCATGCCGAGCACGGTGCCCGCCAGATAGTCGCGCAGGGAGATATGCGACGCGCCTGCCGCGAGATTGATGATCGTGAACGGCGCAACGGGCACCACGCGCAGCACGAGCACGGTAATCAGCCCTTTTTTGCCGAGCTTTTCGCTGATGCGGTTGATGCGGCGGCCTGCGAGTTTGCGCACGGCATCGTGACCGAGCGACGCCCCGGCATAGTAGGTAATGCACGCCGAGATCATCGTGCCTGCGAACGCGTAGGTACTGCCCCATAGCGCGCCGAACACGAAGCCGCTCACGGCGATCAGCAGCGTGACGGGCACCGAGACGCTCGCCGCGAGCGCATACATCGCGACGATCGCAAACGGCCCGAGCGGCGACGCGTGCACCCGCTGCGCGCCGTGCACGAGGGCCGTGAAGCTGACCGCATCGCGCAGCGGTGTAAAGCGCCACAGCAAACCGAGTGCGACGACGATCAGCGCGAGCGAGCCGAGCGCGAGCAGTTTGCCCGTGAGCGGGCGGCTGCGCTCCTCGGGCAGAAAATGCCGCACGAGTTCATGCGGGGCAACGGGCGCTTCCGGATCGAGCACGGACACGTTCGAAGCCAGTTCGTCGAGGTCGCCGGACATGACGGGATCGAGCGGCATCAGCGTGCGTTCGCCGTGCCGCAGGTGCGCGATGGCGTCGTTCAGACGACGGGTGTCGAGCGCGGCCTGCACATCGGCGGGCGCGACGTCGAGGTGCTCGGCCAGCAGCCGGTTACGCACCGAGGCGATGGCGGCCTGCACGCGCGGATCGCCGCGCGCTTCGAGCGTGATGTTGCATTCCGTGTCGAGCACCATCGAGCGATTGTTGAGGTTCGCGCTGCCGACGATCAGGACGTCGTTATCGACGGTCATCAGCTTGCTGTGCACGTTGATGATCTGACTGCGCGTGCCGCTCATGCCGGCAATGGTCGGTGCGTACATCGCGTAGCGCTGGCGGCCGTCGGCCTGTTTCAGCAGGCGGTGAAGGCGCGCGCGGAGCACGCCCATCGTCGCTTCCTGGAGCCAGCCGCTCGTTCTTTCGGGACCGACGACGGCGATGTCGGGGCTGTCGGCATCCGCGAGACGCGCGGCGAGCGCGGCGCCGACGCGGCTCGCCGTGAAGTACTGGTTCTCGATGTAGATGGCGTGCTTCGCGGCCGCGATCGCATCGACGTAAAGCTGCTGGATCTGCTCGACGAGAGGCCGTCCTTCGAACGCCGGTTCCGTCAGCGAGATGCCGAGTTCGACGTCTTCGATATCGGCTGCCACGTCGGCGGGCCAGATACGGGCGTTGCCGTTCGAGTCAGGCGAGACCTCGAGCGGCTTGCCCGTCGCGAGACGCCAGCGCTCGCGCACGAGCCGGCTGACGGCATGCGCGGCGGGGCCGTCGAACATTGCCTGGACGTCGTGCATCGGTTGATAGGGCGTGTCGCCCGCGTTGCGGCGCAGGGGCGCGTGCGGATGATGCTCGGGCGTGTCCCAGCGCGAACTGGTGAGATCGATGCCGCCGACGAACGCGAGCGCGTCGTCGATCACGACGATCTTCTGATGATGCGACGCCCCGATGGGATGCCGTCCATCCTGCCGGAAGCGGATGCGCCGATGCGTGCGCCAGCCCATCTTGTACACGGGCAGCCATTCGCGCTCGAACGCGTAGAGCATCGCGAAGTCCCACGCGAGGATGTGGATGCGCAGATGCCGGTTGCGCTCCGCAAGCGCGCAAAGGAAGTCGGCGAGACCGGCGGGAAGACCATCGGGCGCACCGCCGGGAACCAGTTGCAAACGGCTGTCGATATCCCAGCCGACGATATGAATCGTGTGGCACGCGCGGGCCATCGCGTCACGCAATGTCGAGAAGTAGTCGGCGGCGTCGATCAGGATGCGAAAGTGCGGCGCCTGCTCCAGCCATTCGCAGTTGCGGTTCACACGCAGCAGGCCCGGCGCTGCGCGGGTGTTGATCGTCGACGGTTCTGCTGCGGCGGCGGTGATGGTCGGGGTTTGCGTCATCGTCGAAGTGTGCTTTTCGTTCGCGTGCAACGGGCCGTTGCGCACGCAAGAAAGAGTCCATCGCGAACATTCAGGAAATCTGCAGCAAACGCTGTTCCTCGCGTGCGGGGGACGCGTCACGTGCGCCGACAGGAACGCCGCTTGCCGCATGAAGGACGCGCAAGCGTGTCACGCGACACGCGACGCGTGTTCCACTTCGAAGAGGACAAGACCATGAAACAGGCGATGAGTACGCATCAGGCATCACCGAAGCAAGCACCGAAGGCAGCACCGAATCATCCCGCGAATCCGCACCAGCCGACTCGCGATGGCGGACAACAACCGCAGAACCAGAAGCCACCTGAGCATCAGGGCGGTCAGCGCCAGCCTTGAAGCGCGAAAGGTACGCTTCGCGTGCAGGCATGCAATCCTTCCACGCCCGCATGTAGATATTCCCGCGCGGGTACGGCTTCTATCATGACTACGGCTTTGCGGCCAGGGGGCACACAGATGGACGAAAAGCATCCGCAAGAGCAGGACGACGCACGACGCACAGGCACGACAACGCAGCCTGGCGAGCCGACGGAAACCGCGAAGGCGACCAATCCGCCGCGCTCGAATCGCCATCCGAAACAAACGGCCGAGGTGCCGCTGGGGAGCGGAGATCGGCCGGAGCCGCCGGGCGCCGGTGGGCATCCTTCGCATAGCAGCTGATGGCGGACGCGCAACGCAGCCGTTGCGCCGCGTTACTCCACACCGTGCATCGCATGACGTACGAATCATGACGTACGAATCGCGATGCACGGCGCGATCTACAGCGACGCTTCCGCTCAGGCGGACTCGGCAATTTTCATCGCGTCGGCGAGACTCAGTGAGTGGCGCATCGCTTCCACGAGCATGCCCGTCTGCTTCTCGCGATTGCAACCGATAGCCGCCACCAGCTTTCCCTTCTCGCCGAGCAGCGCGATAAATTCGAAGGTATCCGGTGTTCCCGTGAACTTCGTCTGATCCCAGTGTTTCGCGTGGCCGAGATACTCGAACGTCTTGCCGAAGTGATATGTCCAGAAGTACGGCACGTACGGTTCCCTGGGCGGCATGCCGAGCATGGCGTGCGCCGCGATGCGCGCATGCTGTTGCGCAACGCGCCAGTGCTCGATCCGTACGCGCTCGCTGCCGGGCGATGGCCACTCGAAGCGCGCGATGTCGCCCGCTGCATAGAGACCGTCGGCTGCGCGCATCGACAGATCGACGTTGATGCTCCTGTCGTCGTTGCGCTTCACCCCTTCGATGAAATCCGTCGCCGGGGTCACGCCGACACCCGCGACGACGAAATCGCATGCCAGCGCTTCGCCGCTGTCGAGCGTCACGCGCAATGCGCCGTCAGCGCCGCCCGCCGCCACGGAACGCGCGTGATGGCCCATGCGCACGCGTACGCCGTGCACTTCATGCAGGCGCATGAACAGCCTGCCGATTTCCGGGCCGAACTGTTTTTCGAACGGCACGTTGCCGGGCGCGACGACCGTCACGCGCAGCTTGCGCTCGCGCAGCGCCGACGCGACTTCCAGTCCGATGAAACTCGCGCCCAGCACGAGCGCGTGCTGCCCTTGCGCGGCCGTCTCGACCAGATGTCGCGCGTCGTCGCGATTGCGCAGCAGGCAGATGCGCGACTTCACGCCGGCTGCATCGGCGCCTTGCAGTGACAGCCGCTTTGGTATGCCGCCCGTTGCAACGAGGGCCGCGTCGTAGCGAATGGAAGGCGCGCTGCCGATGTCGATGCGCCGCGCCGTCGCATCGAGCGTGGTGACCTCGGCCTGAATCACGTCGATCGAATGGGCGGCGAAGAAATCGTCGGGCAGCAGCGGCGGAATCTTATCGGGCGCCATCTCGCCGGACGGCACGAATTTGCTCAGCACCGTGCGGTCGTAGGGCGTGCGCGCCTCGCGATCGATCAGCGCGATGCGTCCCGCAAAGCCCGCTTCGCGCAGCGCCGCACAGGCGGCCGCGCCTGCCGCTCCCGCGCCGACGATGGCGAACGTGCGCTTGTCCGCAGCCGTGGATGTGGCGGGCTTCGACGGCTCCGCGTTGGCGTCGACGAGCACGTCGTCCTGTTCGACGCGCGCCGGATAGCGCGTCAACGGCAGCAGCGCGGGCGGTTCGACGAGTGCGCCCGTCTCGATGTCGAAGGTTCCCTTGTGCCACGGACAGATGAGGCGCCCGTTGCACAGTGCGCCCTGTTCGAGTGGCGCGCCCGCATGCGGACAATCGGCGCTGTATGCATGCACGGTGTCGCCGCGGCGTATCAGCAGGACTTGCGTGCCGTTCACCTCGACGCGCTTCATGCCTGGGTCGGCGAGGTCGGAGAGCAGGGCGACCTTTTGCATGTTGGTGTTTGGGTTCGTGGCCATTGTTTTCCTCGTTGGAGACCGGGCGCGCGGCGCATGCCGCTACTCGCGCGAAGTGCGATTGCCGAAGCGCGTTTTCCGGGTTGCGCTTCGATAACGGGTGCGATCAAGGGTGCAATCGGCATGCCGTGTCGCGCCTGGCATCCGCAGACGTCCAACGACAGCTTACGTCGGAACGGCGCAGGCGGCGTTGCATGGGCATGCCGCTTGCGTCGTCGCTCGTAAGGCACCTGTCCGATCGACGGGTGTATCGACGGACCCAACACTCTCCCCAGGCTTGCGATGGAGGTTTGCATGAACGATATCGGCCACGATCCCCTGCGGCGCGCCGCGCCCGCTGCGTGGTACATCAACAGCGGGCTGCGTCTTTCCGACGAGGAACCGGACGCCGACATCGAGCCGAGACGTTATGCGCTCGTGCCTGCCCTCGAGCGTTATCTGGCGAACGTGCGCTTCGGTGACGAACAGGCAGCCAGCCGCGCGGCCACGCTCGACGCCTTGCGGGCGCGCGGCATGGACTGGCTGCCGCTGCCGGGCCGGGGCGAAACGGCGACGCGCTGGCGCGGTCTCGCGGCCGTTGCGGCGTGCGACCTGTCGCTGGCGAAACTCTACGAAGGGCACACCGACGCGCTCGCCATCCTCGCGGAATTGGGGCGCTGCGACCTCGCGGACGACGGCAGCTGGGCCGTGTGGGCTGCCGAGCCGCCGAACGCGAAGCTGATCGCGCATGCGGCGGGCGGCAACGCGCTGACGCTCGAAGGCACCAAGCCCTGGTGTTCGGGCGCGCCGCATGTCACGCATGCGTTGGTCACGGCATGGCGCGGCGACGAGCCGGTGTTGGCTGCCGTCGAACTGTCGCAAGCTGCCATCGCCGTCGATCCGGGCGGCTGGCAAGCCGTCGGCATGCGCGCGACGGGCACGAGCAGCGTGCGCTTCGATGGCGCGCGCGCCGTGCAGGTCGGCGGCGCCGGCGCGTATCTGTCGCGCCCGGGCTTCTGGCATGGCGGCGCCGGCATTGCGGCCTGCTGGTATGGCTGTGCGGCGGCGCTCGCATCGATTCTGCGCGATAGCGTCAAGCGTCGCGACGAGCCGCACGCGTGCGCGCATCTGGGTGCCGCCGATGCCGAACTATCCGCCGTGGCCGCGCTGCTGCGCGAGTCGGCGGCATGGATCGACGCGCATCCGCGCGACGACGCGCAGCAATGCGCGTTGCGTGTGCGCGTTGCCGTCGAGCAGGCAGCGGAGCAGGTGATGCAGCATGTGTCGCGCGCGCTCGGCGCCGTTCCGTTCTGCACGGACCCGTGGTTCGCACGCGCGATTGCGGATCTCCCTGTGTTTCTGCGCCAGAGCCATGCGGAGCGCGACGAGTGCGCACTGGGCCGGACGCTGCTCGACGACGAAGCGGGCGAGACGTGGAACCTTGGACTTCATCCTGGACGCGACTGAGGTTCCCCCGCATGACTTTTCCCGCCGCCTATTTCGACGATCTGTACCGACAGGACGACGACCCCTGGGACTATCGCGCAAGCTGGTATGAGCGCCGCAAGCGTTGGCTGACCATCGCGGCGCTGCCGCGCGAGCGCTACCGGTCGGGCTTCGAACCGGCGTGTTCGAACGGGGAGTTGTCGGCGCTGCTCGCGCAGCGTTGCGACAGCCTGTATGCGTGCGACATCAGCGATCACGCCGTGCGTCTCGCGCGCGAACGTCTTGCAGGACTGCCCAACGTCACCGTCGAACCGCGCGCGATGCCGGACCAATGGCCCGACGCGAGTTTCGATCTGATCGTGATCGGCGAGTTGTGCTATTACCTGTCGCGCGAAGCGACGGCCGAACTGGCGCGGCGCGCGTGCGCATCGTTGACGGCGGACGGCACGCTGGTCGCGTGTCACTGGCGTCATCCGTTCGAAGGCAGGCTGCAAACCGCCGACGCTGTCCACGCGAGCTTCGACGCACTGCCCGCGCTGAACCGTCTGGTGCAACACGCGGAGCACGATCTGCTGCTGGACGTGTGGTCGAAGGACGGGCATTCGGTTGCGCAGGGCGAGGGGCTCGTATGATCGGCATCGTGATACCCGCGCACGACGAAGAGGAACTGCTCGCCGATTGCCTGCAGGCGGCGCGGATCGCGGCTGCGCATCCGGAGTTGCGCGGCGAGCGGGTGAAGATCGTCGTGGCGCTCGATAGTTGCACGGACCGGTCTGAGTCGATTGCGCGCTGCTTCGACACTCATGCATTGACGCTCGATGTGCGCAACGTCGGCAAGGCGCGGGCAGCGGGCGCGGCGACGCTGATCGAGCAGGGCGTGCGCTGGCTTGCGTTCACCGATGCCGACAGCCGCGTCGCGCCGGACTGGCTGGTCGCGCAACTTGCGCTCGATGCGGAAGCAGTGTGCGGTCCCGTGCTCGTCGAAGACTGGCGCGAGCACGATGCACTGACCCGCGAAGCGTTTTATCGCGCGTACATGAATGCGGATGGCCATCGGCATATTCATGGCGCGAATCTCGGCGTGTCGGCGCGAGCGTATTGCCGCGTCGGCGGATTTCCGCCGCTCACGTGCAGCGAGGATGTCGCGCTGGTGGGACTGCTGGTCGAGACGGGGGCGCGGATCGCGTGGAGCGCAGCGCCGCGTGTGGTGACGAGCGCGCGGATTGCCTCCAAGGTGCGGGGCGGGTTCGGGGATACGCTGCAGGGGCTGATGGCGCACGAATGATGCTGGATGTGCGGGATCAGTCCGTGCCGTTCGAAGCCGCCCTGTAGCGCGCCAGAAACATATCCGCCGACGACTCGGCGACCTGCTTCTGTTCCTCCGCCGTCAGCGACGGCTGGCCCATCGTCACTTGCGGCCAGAACGCGAAGCCCTTCACCAGACCATGCAACTGCTGCGCGGCGAACGCCGGGTCCGGCGTATCGAGCCTGCCATCGGAGGCGGCTGCGCGTATCCACACGGTCAGTCCTTCCTCGCGTTCACCGATACGCGCCACCATATCCCGCGCGCGCTCCGGCGAATGAATGCCCGCCGCGATCGCGACCCGCGCGAGCGACATGAACGCCTCGTCGTTCAGCAGCCGCAGTTTCTGTGCGAGCAGTTCGATCAATTGCGGGCGCAACGGCAGGTCCGCGCGATAGCCGGGCGCATCGCCTGCCTTGCTGGCGTCCCATAGCTGCTGAAGGATCGCCGCGAACAGCGCCTCCTTGCTGGGAAAGTGGTTGTACACGGTGCGCTTCGACACGCTCGCGCGCGCGGCGATCCGGTCCATGCTGGTCGCGTCGAAACCTGCCGCGCGAAATTCGTCGATGGCCGCTTCGATGACGGCCGCGCGTTTGCGGTCGGTCAGACGGGGAAGGGTGGTGCTGTCGTCCATCGGCTAATTTTACACCGATGGGTTTACTTTTCGAGATAATAAACTACACTGTGCAGTCTACATTATGTCGCGAGTGACGCCTCGTATGAAATCGATCATCGGCTCCATCAATCAGGTTTTGGGATTCGCGGCGGCGCAGCGCAGCCGTGCGTTGTCGAGCATGTCGCCGCAGCACGATGGCGAGCGCTTTCGCAATGTGAAGCCGCGCCCTGTTGAGGGATTGGGCAAGACGTTGCGGATTGCGTGGAATGTGATCTTCAACAAGCCGCGCGGCACTGAGCCGTCCGGCGCTTTGCCCGTCGATGCGCTGACGCGCGCGGACCTCGATGCCGCGCCGGACAGGAGCCTGTTCCGTCTTGGTCATTCGACGATGCTGCTCAAGCTGCGCGGCCAGTTCTGGCTGACCGATCCGGTGTTTGCGGAACGCGCGTCGCCGTTCAAACGGATGGGGCCGAAGCGTTTCCACGCGCCGCCGATCGCGCGCGATGCGTTGCCGCCGTTGCGCGGTGTGATTCTGTCGCACGATCACTATGATCATCTGGATCGCGAGACGGTGCTTGCGCTGGCTGAAACGACGGGCGTGTTTCTGACGCCGCTCGGGGTTGGCGACCGGTTGATCGAGTGGGGCGTCGATGCGTCGAAGGTGCGGCAGTTCGACTGGTGGCAGGGTGTCGAGATCGACGGCGTGCAGTTGACGGCGACGCCTTCGCAGCATTTTTCGGGGCGTAGTCTGTTCGACGGGAATAGCACGCTGTGGGCGTCGTGGGTGATTGTCGACGGTGACTTGCGGGTGTTTTTTAGTGGTGACACCGGGTACTTCGATGGTTTCAAGGCGATTGGCGAGCGGCTCGGGCCGTTCGATGTGACCTTGATGGAGACGGGCGCGTATGACGCGCAATGGCCTTACGTGCATATGCAACCCGACGATACGGTGCAGGCGCATGTCGATTTGCGTGGCCGCTGGCTGGTGCCGATTCATAACGGGACTTTTGATCTGGCGATGCATCGGTGGCAGGAGCCGTTCGAGCGTGTCGTAGGGCTGGCCGCTGCGCGCGGTATTGCGCTTTCGACTCCCCGTATGGGGGAGAGGGTTGATCTGGATGCGCCGCATCGCGGGGAGCGGTGGTGGCGGGATGTCGTTGAGGTTGGTGCGCCTAAGGCGGCGCGGCGGGTTTTTTGTCGGGCTGCCAGGGTGGACTGATTCTTTTTTTGTCTGCGACGCGTTGGGGTGGTTTGCTTGCTTTTGCGCTGGGGTTCGCGGTTTTGGTGTTTTGGCCTTTGCGCTGGCATCCGCGAATCGCGTTTTCGCTGGCATCCGCGAATTGCTTTCGTGCTTCAGGCGTCGCCCCTGTGCGGGGCGGCACCTACTTTTCTTTGCCGCCGC
>NZ_JAGUUD010000122.1:0-23334 GCF_020177535.1 Paraburkholderia sp. XV
ACCCAGGCCGCGCAGCATGGCGGCGACGCGGCCGCGCAGGGTGCGAAATGAGCGAGACGGCGTCCGCGTATCTCGGCCACGCGACGCGCACGCCGGTGATCGCCTGTCACGAATGCGATCTGCTGCAGCGCGAAAGCACCGTGCCCCCCGAGGGCGTGCTGCGCTGCTGCCGTTGCCGCGCGACGCTGTACCGGCGTCACGCGAACAGCCTCGATCGCACGCTCGCCTATGCGCTTGCCGCCTGCGTGCTGTGGATCGTGTCGAACGCGTTTCCCATCGTCGGTCTGTCGGTGAACGGCGATCTCGTCGAAACGACGATGTTCGGCGCGGTGCGCGTGCTATACCAGGACGGCATGTGGCCGTTGTCAGCGTTGATCTTCATCACGACGATGCTGATGCCCGCGTGCCAGGCGCTTGGTCTCGTGTGGCTGCTGTTGCCGTTGCGGCTCGGGCGCACGCCGTATCACGCCGATGCCGTGTTCCGCTTGCTGCGGGTCGCGCAGGAGTGGGGCATGACGGAGGTGCTGATCCTCGGCCTGCTCGTCGCGCTGGTGAAGCTCTCGCATATCGCGGCGGTGGTGACGGGGCCCGCGTTGTGGTCGTTCGGCGCATTGATGCTGCTGCTCGCGGCGGCCGCTTCCGCGTTCGATACGCGCGATCTGTGGTCGCGCCTCCAGGGCGTGCCCGATGCCGGCCCCGCGTTCGACAGCGACACGCCGTTTCCTGCCGGGACGGCGGCGGGGTGCGGCCTGTGTGTCTGCCACGACTGCGGCTTGCTGACGCGCGCTGCGCCCGCGCAAACCCGTGACGAGCGCGACGCCGCGAACGTGCATGCCGCCGTGCACCTGCCGGCGCACGCCGCACATTGCCCGCGCTGCGGCGCGCATCTGCATCTGCGCAAGCCCGACAGCCTGGCGCGCACGTGGGCCTGCCTGATCGCGGCGATCATCCTGTACATCCCGGCGAACGTGCTGCCCGTGATGGACACGAGCTCACTGTTCGGTGCGCAGAAGGACACGATCATGAGCGGCGTCGTGTATCTGTGGACCTCGGGTTCGTGGCCGCTCGCGGTGCTGGTCTTCATCGCGAGCATCGCGGTGCCGATGCTGAAGATTCTCGCGATCGGCTTTCTCGCGATCTCCGCCAATTTCCGCTCCACCTGGCAGCCGGACCAGCGCGCGCGCATCTACCGGCTCGTCGAACTGGTCGGGCGCTGGTCGATGCTCGATATCTACGTGATCGCCGTGCTCACGGCGCTCGTGCAGTTCAACGCGCTCGCCACCGTGCGCGCCGGTCCCGCCGCGATCGCATTCGGCGCGGTCGTCGTGCTGACGATGTTCGCCGCCATGTCGTTCGATCCGCGGCTCATCTGGGATGCGAGGAAAACGGAATGAGCCGGCCGCCCGACCTGCCCGACGCCGTCGCCGTGCCGCGCAAGCGCTGGCACATCCAGTGGATCTGGCTGGTGCCCGTCGTCGCCGTGCTGGTCGGCATCTGGCTCGCAGTGCAGGCGGTGCTGTCGCAGGGGCCGACCATCACGATCAGCTTCAAGACAGGCGAAGGGCTCGAAGCGGGCAAGACGAAGATCAAGTTCAAGGACGTCGATATCGGCGTCGTGAAGCGGGTTGCGCTGTCGAAGGACTACAAGACGGTGGTCGCCACGGCCGAACTGACGCGCGACGCCACCGACATGCTCGTCGACGACACGCGCTTCTGGGTCGAGCGGCCGCGCGTGACGGGCGGCAACGTGTCGGGCATCAGCACATTGTTGTCAGGCGCGTTCATCGGCATGGACGTCGGACGTGGGAAGCAGGAGCGGCGCGACTACACCGGGCTGGAAGTGCCGCCCGTGTTCGCGAGCGACGTGCCCGGGCGCGAGTTCGTGTTGAATGCGTCGAATCTGGCTTCGCTCGATGTCGGTTCGCCCGTCTATTTCCGCCGCCTGCGCGTCGGGCAGGTGACGTCGTACGAACTCGACAAGAACGGCGGCGGCATCACCTTGCATATCTTCGTGAACGCACCGTACGACCGCTACGTGAAGAGCGATTCGCGCTTCTGGGAAGCGGGCGGCATCGATGTCGCGCTCGGCACGGATGGCGTGAAGATCAACACGCAGTCGCTGGTGTCGATCCTGATCGGCGGGCTCGCGTTCGAAACGCCCGCGGCGTCGCTGTCGGAGCCCGAAGCGCCGACGCGCACGCCGTTCACGCTGTTCGCGACGCGTGCCGATGCAATGAAGGTGCAGGACAGGATCGTTGATACCTATGTGCTCAACTTCAAGGAATCGGTGCGCGGCCTGACGGTGGGCGCACCCGTCGATTTTCGCGGCATCGTGCTCGGCGAAGTGTCGGCGATCTACACGCGCTTCGATCCCGTCACGAAACAGATCAGCATTCCTGTCGAGATCAAGTTCTATCCCGAGCGCTTCACGTCGCGGTATGCGGACGGCAAGTCAGGGGCAGGGCGCGCCGCGCGCGATCCGAGGGAAATCGCGGATTTCCTCGTGTCGCGCGGTTTTCGCGGGCAGCTGAAAACGGGCAGCCTGCTGACAGGCCAGTTGTACGTCTCGTTCGATTTCTTCCCGCATGCGCAGAAGGCGAGCGTCGACTGGAGCCGCACGCCCGCCGAGCTGCCGACCGAGCCGAGCGGCCTGCAATCGCTGCAGGAGTCGATCAACCGGATCGTCGCGCGCATCGACAAACTGCCGCTCGAGCAGATCGGCAAGAACACCCAGCAGGCGCTCGCCGATGCGGGCACGCTGATGCAGAGTCTCAATACGCAGGTGGTGCCGCAGGCGAAGAGCACGTTGTCGGCGGCGCAGGCCACGCTCAATTCGGCCAATAGCGCGCTTGCGCCGGACTCGACGCTGCAGCAGGACACGAGCGACGCGATCCGCGAACTCGCGCGCACGGCGGCGTCGTTCCGCGCGCTCTCGGATTATTTGCAGCGCCATCCCGAAGCGCTGCTGCGAGGCAAACAGGAGGACGCAAAGTGAAGCGATCGATGCTCCCGCCCGGCGCATGCGTTTGCGTCGCCGCCGCCATGACCGTGCTGGCCGCGTGCAGTTCGCCGCGCTCGAACTTCTATACGCTGAGCCCCGACGCGACGCTGGAAAGCGCGGGCGCGCCGATGCCGGTGTCGGTCGTGGTCGGGCCCGTGACGGTGCCGGATCTGGTCGACCGGCCACAGCTCGTCACGCGCATGTCGGGCAACGAAGTCAAGCTCAACGAGTTCGCGCGCTGGGGCGAGCCGCTCAGGAGCGGCGTCGCCGCCGTGATCGCCGCCGACCTGACGCGGCTGCTCGGCTCGCCGCGCGTTTCCGTGTCGTCGCAGACGGTGGCGGGCACGGAAGCGTGCCGGGTACGCGTCGACATCTTGCGGTTCGATTCGATGCCCGGCGAGGCGGTCGCCGTCGACGCGCTGTGGACCGTGCGCGTGACGGGCCGCACGGCATTGCTGACAGGCCGTTCGACGATACGCGAGCCGGTGCAGGGCGCGGACGACGCCGCGCTCGTCGCGGCGCACAGCCGGGCGCTCGCCGCCGTGAGCCGCGACATCGCGGCGGCGATCCGGAGCGCGCCGCCGGGTTGAGCCGCAGCTTGAACAGCAGACGCGCTGCGGGTCTGAACCGGCCGGGCGGGCAGACTCTGTACAATGGCCTGATCGACAACCGCACGCACGGCTGCATGGCTTGCGTCGAGGGCGATCGCGTACCGGGCGAACTGCGCCGGATGCGCGCGATGCCCGCCAGATGCGCCCGTCGCACGACGATATGTCGTGCCATGCCTGCTGCCAACGCTTTACCGACATGGCCATCACCTACAAGACTCCCGAAGACATCGCGCGCCTGCGCATCTCAGGTCGGCTCGCCGCCGACGTGCTTGCCATGATCGGCGAGCACGTGAAGCCCGGCATCTCGACGGGCGAACTCGACGCGATCTGCCACGACTACATCGTCGGCACGCAGAAGGCGATTGCCGCGAACGTCGGTTACATGGGTTTTCCGAAGACGGTCTGCACGTCGGTCAATTCCGTCGTGTGTCACGGCATCCCCGATCGCGGCGAGATCCTCAAGGACGGCGACATCATCAATATCGACGTGGCCGTCATCAAGGACGGCTATTTCGGCGACACGAGCCGCATGTACACGGTCGGCGAGCCGAGCACGGTCGCACAGCAACTGATCGACACCACGTATGAGGCGATGCTCGCGGGCATCCGCGAGGTGAAGCCGGGCGCGACGCTCGGCGACGTCGGTCATGCAATCCAGAAGATCGCGCAGCGCGAAGGCTTTTCGATCGTGCGCGACTACTGCGGGCACGGCATCGGCAAGGTCTATCACGAGGACCCGCAGGTGCTGCACTACGGTCAGCCGGGGCAGGGCGTGCGCCTGAAGCCGGGCATGGTGTTCACGATCGAGCCGATGATCAACGCGGGCCGCGCCGGCACGTCGGTGATGCGCGACGGCTGGACGGTCGTTACCAAGGACCGCTCGCTGTCCGCGCAGTGGGAGCACATGGTCGCCGTCACCGATGAAGGCTACGAACTGCTCACGCCGTGGCCCGACGGCACGGGGCGCTACGAGGCACCCTGAAGCGCGACCATGAGGCGCGACCATGAAGCGCCGCCATGAAGCGCGACGGCGTGCCGGAGCGGCCAGCAAGCTGACGGCGCTCAATGCGCTCGCGGCCGCTCGCGCAGGGATGCCATGCAAAATGCCCTGCCTCGCGTGTGCCGGTTTTGCAGCCGCCTGTCAACCCATGCGCGCTGGGTCGCACTGCGCCGAATTAAAGATTTGACTCACGCGTCGGTTCGGTTAAAGCTACGCGCTGGCGCTTCACCCGGATGACACAAGGGATTTAAGGGATTTTCGAACGCATGAGTCCTTCACTGACCGTTCGCCGTATCGCAGCCGATCAGGGCGTCGTCTTCCGCGAGCTTCGTACCGCCTCGCTGCGCGAAGCGCCTTACGCATTCGGCGAGACGCTGGAAGAAGCGCTGTCGGCCGATGCGTCCACGTTCGAAGAAACGGCCGCGCGGCACGCCGCCTCGGCCACCTCGACATCGTTCATCCTTTACACGGAAGGGCATCCTGCCGGTCTGATCGGCGCCTGCTTCGAGGACGCGCCCTCGCATCGCGCGTTCGTCAGCGAGTTGTGGGTCGCGCCCGCCGTGCGGCATCTGCGCGGCGGCGAACTGCTCGTCAACACGGCGAGCGGGTGGCTCGCGGGCGCGGGCGCCACCGAAATCTACGCGTGGATCGCCGACGAGAACCGTAACGCCATGCGCTTCTACGAGCGCCTCGGCTTTGGCCCGACGGGCGAGCACGAGCGTATTGCGCGCGCGCCGGACCAGTTCCAGACGCTGCTCGTGCGGCACGTGCCGCAAGAAACGGCATCGGACGACGCGGCGAACGGCCAGGCCGGTTAAGCGCTTCCTGCGCCGTTCGCCGTTTTCGGGCGTTTCCTGGGCGCCTGTCCCGACCGCATCCTTCCCACTTTTTGTCGATCCGTCCGGCCTGGACCAGCACGCACGCGGCATTTTCCTGTCGCGTGAAGACTTATTGGCAAAAATGCTCACCGTTCGCCAGGACGCCTGTAAAATACGCAAAATTTTTTGCCGAACGCTATGTCGCCGAAGAAATCGCCATTTTTTGAACTGCGCAGTGGCGCGGTCGACACATTGCTGTTTGTCGTCAAGACGACCAACCTCGATGAGATGCGTGCCGAGCTGACCCGGCGCTTCGAGGCGACGCCCGAATTCTTCGCGAACGACACGGTCGCGATTGACGTGCGCCGTCTCGCGGAAAACGAGCGCGTGCCGCTCGCGGATATCGCGAAGCTGCTGGACAGCGTACGCATGCGCCCCATCGGCGTCGTCGCCGACAGCGCGCAGCACGCGTGGGCGAACGAAGCCGGGCTGCCGCTGCTCGATGCGCGCGACGCGCGTGACGCTCGTGTCAGCAAAAGCAACCCGGACGCAGGCGGCGACGAAGCAAAGGCTGCGGCCACGGCGAAAACCGACACGGCGCCCGCTGCAGATGCTGCCGCGCGCGAGCCGGAGCAGGCCGGGTCGGCTGCGGCGGAACCCGTACGCATCGGCACCTCGGCGCAGACGATGGTGGTCGACAAGCCGCTGCGTTCAGGCCAGCGCATTTACGCGAAGGGCGATCTCGTCGTGCTCGGCATGGTGAGCAACGGCGCCGAAGTGATCGCGGAAGGCAACATCCATATTTACGCGCCGTTGCGCGGCCGCGCGCTGGCGGGCGTGCACGGCAATCACGACGCGCGCATCTTCTGCACGTGTCTCGAACCGGAACTGATCTCGATCGCGGGTATTTACCGGACGACCGAGAACCCGCTGCCTGCCGACGTTCACGGCAAGCCGGTGCAGATCTGGCTCGAAGATGAAAAGCTGATGATCGAACCGCTGCGGCTCACCTGACGCGTGCGCCGCGCATGCAGTGCGCGCGCTGCGCGATGGAACTCCCGCCGGACTCAATAGACGAATAGACGAACACAAGGTAAAGGGTAATGGCAAAAATCATTGTGGTGACTTCGGGCAAGGGTGGCGTAGGCAAGACGACCACGAGCGCGAGTTTCGCTTCCGCGCTTGCGTTGCGTGGTGCGAAAACGGCAGTGATCGATTTCGACGTGGGCCTGCGCAATCTCGATCTCATCATGGGTTGCGAGCGCCGCGTGGTGTACGACCTGATCAACGTGATCCAGGGCGAAGCCAACCTGAACCAGGCGCTGATCAAAGACAAGAAATGCGAGAACCTGTTCATCCTGCCGGCATCACAGACGCGCGATAAAGACGCGCTGACGATGGAAGGCGTCGAGAAGGTCATCAACGACCTGATCGCGATGGACTTCGAATACATCGTTTGCGATTCGCCGGCGGGTATCGAGTCGGGCGCGTTGCTCGCCATGCACTTCGCCGACGAAGCGCTGATCGTGACGAACCCGGAAGTCTCGTCGGTGCGCGACTCGGACCGTATTCTCGGCATCCTGTCGTCGAAGACCAAGCGCGCGATCGAAGGCAAGGAGCCCATCAAGGAGCATCTGCTGATCACGCGCTACAACCCGAAGCGCGTGAGCGAAGGCGAGATGCTGTCGCTCACCGATATTCAGGAAATCCTGCGCATCGACCTGATCGGCGTGATTCCGGAGTCGGAAGCCGTGCTGCATGCGTCGAATCAGGGCTTGCCTGCTGTGCACCTCGACGGCACCGATGTCGCCGAAGCGTACAAAGACGTCGTGTCGCGTTTCCTCGGCGAGCAGAAGTCGCTTCGCTTTACCGATTACCAGAAGCCGGGCCTGTTGCAGCGCCTCTTCGGCACCAAGTAAGGGGGGCGCACGTGATGTCGATTCTTTCGTTTTTGCTGGGCGAGAAGAAGAAGTCCGCGTCGATAGCGAAGGAGCGCCTGCAGCTGATCATCGCGCACGAGCGCGTAGGCGGCAAAGCGCCCGCCGATTATCTGCCCGCGTTGCAACGTGAGCTCGTCGCCGTGATCTCGAAATACGTGAAGATTTCGGACGACGATATCCGCGTCAATCTCGAACGACACGACGACCTCGAAGTGCTCGAGGTCAAGATCGAGATTCCGCAGGCTTGAACGGTCTGTAGCTTCTGTAGCGCGACGCGCGTCACCGTTGTCGGGTGGCGCGCCTTGCTGTGCCATCGGTTTTCGTGCGCGCATTCGCTGCGCACTCTCCGCGCATTCTTCCCCCCGTCGTTCCTCCCGAAATAATCCGTTGCACTTGAGGGCATGCGGTAACACCTCCGCTGTCAGCCCTTTCGTCACCTCGCGCATTGAACGGACAACGCCGTCATTCGGTGCTGACACAAGAGGTGAAAACGTGAACAAGTCGATTCGTCTGCTCGCAGCTTCCGCTGTGCTCGTGGTGTCCGGTCTGTCCGCCGCGGGGTCGGCGTCGGCTGCGGAAGTGATCGTCGTGGCGCCGTCCGCGCCGCCTGTCGAGCGCTTCGAAGCCGTGCCCGCGCCGCGCGTGGGCTATGCGTGGGACAAGGGCCACTGGCGCTGGGACCACGGCCGCTACGTGTGGGTGCCGGGTCACTGGCAGGCCGAGCGGGTCGGCTATCACTGGGTGCCGGGCCACTGGGTCGCGCATGGTCCGAACTGGCGCTGGGTGCAAGGCCACTGGGCGTGACGCCCGGGTGAATCCAACCAGCGGGCTCTGATGGCGCGTGTTGACGGCATCGCGCGCGGCCATCCGCCCGTTCTCCGAACGCGCCCGAGAGCGCGCTTTATCGCAACCATCAAGGGAGTCGTCAAATGAGAAAAAGGACCTTGCTCGCGATCGCCGTGCTGGCGGTCACGTTGGCCGGTTGCGTCGTCGTACCGGCACGTCCGGTGTATTACCATCCGGTCGGCGTCGTCGTGTACTGACGATTGTGGGAGGTCGGGCGCGTCTCTGCGGGACGCGCCCGATTTTTTCGGGCGGCAATGGCGAAAGCCAGTCTGCCGCAAGTTCAGTCTTTTGCTTCGCTGCGCGTGGCCGGCCGTTCTTCGTCACGGCGCTCGTCTTCGACTGAAGGCGCCGCAGTGGAAGGCTCAGGCGCGGGAGCGGCGGGCGTCATTGGCGTCATATAGCGCTGCGCCAGCGCTTCGTACAACGGCGGCGCGAACACACTCGATATCCGGCTCGATATGAGCGCCGTCGCCATCAGCGAGATGACGAGCGCGTGGCCGTTGATCATCTCCATCACGATCACGAACGAGGTGATCGGCGACTGCGTGACAGCCGCGAGATAGCCGACCATGGCGAGCGCTATCAGCATCGGCAGCTGCATGTCGCTGAAGGCCATGTGCAGCACGTTGCCGAAGCCCGCCCCGATAGACAGCGATGGCGCGAAGATGCCACCCGGAATCCCCGGCAGATACGAGCCGATCATCGACGCCATCTTCAGCAGCGGATAGAACACCGACAGATGCTCGGTTCCGTACAGCAGCCCGCGCGCTTCCGCGTAGCCGCTGCCGAAGGTGGTGCCGCCCGACACGAGACCGATCACCGCAATGGCCAGTCCGCACAGCGCCGCGAACGCGACAGGCCGCTCGTTGTTCAGGCTGAGCAGCGGCGCGGGCATCCAGCGCCCGGTGTTCAGCAGCAGCCAGCCGAACACGCCGCCCGCGATACCCGTCACGATGCCCGTGATGACGACGGCCACCGCGAGCGAATCAGGGAAATGCGTGCCGATGTCGATCGTGCCGAAGTACGTGTAGTTGCCGTTCAGCCCAAGCGCGATGATCCCGGCGATGATGATGGCCGTGATCAGCACGCCGCTGGCGCGAGCCTCGAAGCTGCGCGTGAGTTCCTCGATTGCGAACACGATGCCCGCGAGCGGCGTGTTGAAGGCCGCCGACAAACCGGCCGCCGCGCCCGCCAGCACCAGTTGGCGTTCGATCAGCGCGTTCGAGCGCGGGTAGAGGCGGCGCAGGTTGAACATCAGCGCTGCGCCGACCTGCACGGTCGGTCCTTCGCGTCCGATCGTGAAGCCGCCGAGTATCGCGAGAAACGACACCAGAATCTTGCCGAGCAGAATGGGAAACGTGAGCAGCCGCATGCCGGCGGCGCTGGTGTTGGAATGCAGCGTCGCAATGACCTGCGGGATGCCGCTGCCTTCGGCGCCGCGAAAGAGGCGTCGCGTGAGCCAGACGGACAGCGCCGCGACGGCGGGCGTCAAAAACAGCGTGAGCCACCGGTGCTCGTTTTGCAGATGAAGGAAAGCGTTGTAACCGAAGTCGATCAGCCGCGCGTAGAAGACGGCCGTGAGGCCGACGGCGATCGCGCCCAGCCAGAAGATGCCGTACTGACGCCACAGGCGCCGTACGCGCCGGCCGATGCTCGAGGACAGCAGGGGTGTCCGTGACATGGGGAGTCGGGCTGGGAAATGGCAAAATTATAGTCGCCTCGCGGGCGGCGGCGCGGCGAAAACGGGCCGGATGTCTGCCCGAACGACCGGGCGGCGGGCGGCGGCCTGTCAAGGGAAGTAACGTCTGGTAACTACGGTGCAGGTCCGGCAAGATTCGACGCTGCCCATTTTGCGGGCAATTGTCGGAGCGGTCGGCTAAAATTGCAGATTGCCAGCGAGCAGCCATAGCAGCCACAACACGGGCCATCAATGAAGCGAATTCTCATCGTCAAAGTCACCTCCATGGGCGACGTGATACAGGCTCAGCCGATCGTATCGGATCTGAAGCGCGCGTTTCCCGGCGTCGAGGTCGACTGGGCAGTCGACGAATCGTTCGCCGAGATCGCCCGCTGGAACCCCGGCACCGACCGTGTGCTGTGCGCACCGCTGCGCCGCTTCAAGAAGGCGCGCCGCTGGTCGGATTTCAAGGCGATCTGGCAGTCGATCGCCGAACTGCGTGCGTATCGCTACGATGTCGCGCTGGATATCCACGGCGTCTACAAGAGCGCGATCATCTCGTTCCTGTCCCGTTCGCGAAAGCGCCTCGGATATGGCAACCAGCATCTCGGCGAGCGCGGCGCCGCGTTTGCCTATACGGGCCGGTTCGCGCCGCCGCGCGATCGCAATGCCTGGAGCGGCATGCGCGAGACCGTCAGCACGGCGCTCGGTTATCCGCTCGACAATCCCCCTGACTACAACCTGCATATTCCCGCGCCGGCCAGGCCGCTCGTCGATACGGGCGGACGCCCGCTGGCGATGTTGTTCCACGCGGCATCCAAGGACGACAAGAAGTGGCCGGCGGCGCACTGGATCGCCATCGCGCGGGACCTTGTGCGGCGGGGCTTTCATGTCGTCGTGCCGTGGGGGTCGCAGGCGGAGCGCAGCGAGGGGCTCGCGATCGTCGATCAGGTGGAAGGCGCGGAACTGCTGCCGCAACTAAGCGTGACCGAAATCGCCCAGGTGATCGCTGCGTCGGACTTCGTGATCGGCGTCGATACGGGCTTCGTGCATCTGGCGCACGCGCTCGGCAAGCGCACGGTGATGATCTTCATCGCCACGTCGCGGGAAACATTTGAGAACAACGTGCCGTTCCGGTCGGTTTCGATTGGGGACGGCAATTCGGTGCCGCCCGTCGCCGAGGCGCTGGCCGCCATCGATCACGTGCACGCCGCCCCGCCCGGTCTCGGCGGGCAGGGGCAATCGGTCGCCGCGGCCTGAGGCCGGCAGGGAAGGCGGGCGGAGCGGGGAGAAAAAAGAAAAGAGGCGCACGCGCAATCGTCCAATTTCGGACGCCGTCGCGAGGCGCCTCTGAAAAGCCCGCGCCTGAAGCGCGCGGACCGAGAGGAAACCTGCAGAACAAACCTGTACAACATCCGTAGAGACCGCGCGGATGTCGACAAGTTCAAACCAATTTCGATTTTTTTCGAATTTTGGGGCGATGCTTCGCGCGGAATTCGCGTCGGCCGTTTGCCGGCGGCATCTGACGATAGATTCGCTCGATGCGCTCGCAATCGTCATTGCGCGTATTACACGCCTGTTAAAACTGTCGCTTTTCTTTTTGCTTTCAGGGGCGCGTGCCGCGCGCCTCGCCGGCCCTTGCGTCGCGACGTACTCCCATTCTGTCGAAGCTTCTCCCGCCAAGGCTCTCCAGGCGGCCTTCATGCGTTTTGCCTGGCGTCTTCTCGTGGCGCGCGCCCGTCATCGCGTGGGTTCGAGGCGCAGCGCGGCGCTCGCCGCCTGTAACACAAGCACAGCCGATGCTTACAAATTGCAACGGCCGCCGCCGTCGGGTTCGTGTTCAATCGAGGTCATTCGGGGTTCGCTCGAATAAAACGATACTGACTCGAAAGGGAGAAAAAACGTGAAACGCTTGATCCTGGCTTTGACGACGGGCGCGCTGCTGGCGGCATCGCTGAGCGGCTGTATCGTGGTGCCGGACGGTGGTGGCTATCACCATCACGGCTACTACTATCGCTGATCGGGCAATGGATGCTGGTGGCCGCTCAGGCCATCAGCACTTCGAAAGCGACGACAGCGGCGATCGCGGCCAGATTGGCGGCCACCGTTTCGACCACGATCCCTTTCCAGCTCACCGGCCTGAAGCGCAGCGCGAGCAGCAGCGAGCCAGGCAGCGCCAGCGCGATGATGACGATATCCGCTTTGCCTAAACGAAAGTTCATCGATGCCTCCCCGTGCAGCATGATTACGTGAAAACGGCGGCAAGCACGGGAGTTTCCCGGCTCTCGTTGGTACGGACTCACGCTTCTCCAACAGGCTCACAAAATAAAAATGGCCCCGGCGCAGTGCATCGCGCCGGGGCCGTTTCGCTTTCGGCTTACGCCTGCAGCCGATGAATTACATCAGCCGTGTGTCGCGCGTTTCGCGCATGCACAGCACGCCGACCATGCTCACCACGGCGGCAGCGGACACGTACAGTCCCACCCACGACAGGCCGCCCTTCGCCGCCAGCATCTGCGCGATGTAGGGCGCCACCGATGCGCCCAGAATCCCGCCCAGGTTGTACGCGACGCCGGCGCCCGTGTAGCGCACGTTGGTCGGGAACAGTTCGGGCAGCAGCGCGCCCATCGGTGCGAACGTGACGCCCATCAGGAACAGCTCGATGATCAGAAACAGCTGCACGAGCGGCATCGAGCCGCTGCCGAGCAAGGGCGCCATCGTGAAGCCCGACAGGATCGCGGCGATACAGCCGACGATCAGCACCGGCTTGCGCCCGAAGCGGTCGCTGGCCCATGCGGACAGCGGCGTCGCGAGCGCCATGAAGACGACCGCGACGCACAGCATGCCGAGGAAGCTCTGACGCGAGATATGCAGCGCAGACACGCCGTACGACAGCGAGAACACCGTCGAGATATAGAACAGCGTGTAGCAGACGACCATTGCGAATGCGCCGAGCAGCACGGGACCGAGATGGCGGCTGAGCAGCGTCGCCACGGGCACGCGCACGCGCTCCTGACGGTCGATCGCTGCCTGGAACGCCGGCGTTTCCGCGATTTTCAGACGCACGTACAGGCCGAGCGCGACCAGCACCGCGCTGACGATGAACGGCACGCGCCAGCCCCAGCTGCGGAACTGCTCGTCGGACAGCGACAGCGCGAGGCCGAAGAACAGGCCGTTGGAGGCGAGAAAGCCGATCGACGGCCCGAGTTGCGGGAACATGCCGAACCAGCCGCGCTTGCCTGCCGGCGCGTTCTCGGTTGCGAGCAGGGCGGCGCCGCCCCATTCGCCGCCGAGGCCGATGCCCTGGCCGAAGCGCAGTACGCACAACAGGATCGGCGCGAGGCTGCCGATCGAGTCGTAGCCGGGGACGAAGCCGATCAGCGTCGTCGACAGGCCCATCACCAGCAGTGACGCAACGAGCGTCGATTTGCGGCCGATGCGGTCGCCGAAGTGGCCGAACAGGAACGAGCCGATCGGCCGCGCGATGAACGCGATGCCGAATGTGACGAACGCCGACAGGGCTTGCGCCGTCGCCGAGCCGTGCGGGAAAAACACCGGGCCGATGACGAGCGCGGCGGCTGTTGCGTAGACGTAGAAGTCGTAGAACTCGATCGCGGTGCCGATGAAGCTCGCGAAGATCACGCGCGAAGCGCTGCTCTTTCGGTCTGCGCCGGGCTGTGCGCTGGAAAGGGGCGATGTGGACATGCAGGGTCTCC
This sequence comes from Paraburkholderia sp. XV, assembly GCF_020177535.1. Lineage (NCBI taxonomy): Bacteria > Pseudomonadati > Pseudomonadota > Betaproteobacteria > Burkholderiales > Burkholderiaceae > Paraburkholderia > Paraburkholderia sp. XV. The sequence goes on from NZ_JAGUUD010000122.1 coordinate 13,611, forward strand.
AAATGTCGTGACGCAGCCGCGGGGCGGGCGGCGTGCGTTTGTGCGTCTGTTTATGCGTCTAGGCGTGGGGCGAAGCGGGCGCGCGCCATTGTGCCCACATCGTGGCGAACAGCGGTGCGGGCGAACCTGCTACGCGAGACGTTGCGTGTGCAACGAGTCGACAGCTTGCAACGTGCTGACGGGATTGCGCGCGTTGCGTTGCCGTCGGAACGGCTGAAGCGGCGCGAAAGCGAGGCACGATGCAAACCGGGCGGACGCGCGCGCGGGTGGCGCGGCAACGTGACGGTCGCGCTGCGCGCGGCGGGCGGGTGGGCGCGCGGCACGCAGCGATGGCCGGAGATTCCGGCGGATATTTAAAAAATTATAGCGAGGGCGGGCGGCGCACAGCAAGGCGCGCGCCGGGTGTTGTGGCTTGCGGCTTCGTAGGAGCGGTTCGGTTCGCGGTTGTGTCCGCTTCCGTTTCGTTCAGATGCGCTTCGGTTCGCTTCGATTTGCGCTCGCGGCAGGCAGCTGAACGACGGCGGTCGAGCCACTGCCTTCGCGGAATCCCTCGCGCATTGGGCGAGTTTTCAATCGATCGTTTGTGCCTGCGGCGACGCGAACGTGCGCAACTGGAACTTGCCGTTGTCGTTGAAGAGCCAGTCTTCGAACATTTCCACCTGGCCTTTGGCGTTCAGCAGTTTCGGCGGCGGCAGGGGCAAGGGCGCCGAGCGTCGCAAGGTCGCGAGCGCCGTGCTCTCCGCTTCGTCGTCGCCGTTCGTGCGATAGACGTTCGATGCGACGATCTGTCCATTGCGATCCACGATGAACGACACGACGACGAGCGAGCGTAGCATCGCCTGCGGATTGCCGCGCAGCACATACGACGGATTGCGTTCGATGATGCGTTGCGCGACGACCGAGCGGTACTGATCGAGTGTCAGGCTGTTGATCGCGGCGGGCGGTGGCGTGACGACCGCGGGTCGCTCCGGCGGCGTGACGGTGAAGTTGCAGCCTGCGCAGAGCAGCGCGAAGGCGAGTGCCGCTGTTCGCCTGAATGTTGGGTTGATGCGGCCGGGAAGCGAGAGGGTAGACATCACAATAACTCGCACGCGAGATGTATCTTCATCGTAGACGATGCGTGTTGCGGGTCAATGAGCGTTGCTACGGATGTGAGGGGTGGCGCGCATGCGTGGGGCATGGCGTTGGCGCGGGCAGCGCGTTGACGATATTTTGCAAAGGGGGTGCGGTAATGCGCGAACCTGTTTCGATTCCCGCTTCGTAAATCTCCACATGGACAATCTTATCGAAAGAGCGGAAGACGCTGACGCTAGGCCTGACTCTGCAACATCGACGCGCATCCGTGTCGTTCGTTGGGATGCGTCGATGCGTGCTCGAAAATCTCGCGCTTCAGAATATCGACTATGCGATCGAAATCCTCGCGCCAGGCATGCCGCGATTCGAGAAAGCGCAGCACAGACTCGCGAAGGCTGAACGATGGACCAACAAGCAGCCGGGAGTCGTGGCGCAGGTTTGCTCGACGTGCGGGGCGGAGCTTGGGGTTGAGTTTGACTCGTTAGAGATCGAGTCGCCGGCAAGCTGAAGAAAGTATCTGGCGGAGGGTGTGGGATTCGAACCCACGGAGGCCGTAAAGCCTCGCCGGTTTTCAAGACCGGTGCATTCAACCGCTCTGCCAACCCTCCGAGCCCGAAATTGTAACCTGGAACGCCACGCCGTCGGGCAACAAACCACGAGCCCGCTCACGAATCCTTCAAAAACAGCCCTTGAAGATCGTTGAGGAATGCCTGGCCGAGCGGCGTCGGCGCGATCTTTTCGTAGTCGCGCGTGATCAGCCCGCGACGCTCCGCTTCCTGCAAGGCCGGCTCGATCGATGTCATCGGCAGACCCGTGCGCTCGATGAACCGATGCACCGGAAACCCTTCCACCAGCCGCAGCGCATTCAGCATGAATTCGAACGGCAGATCGCGTGCGCCGACTTCATGCTCTTCCTGCACGGCATTGCCCGAACGCGCCTCTTCGATGAACGTCGCGGGATGCTTGTAACGCATCTGCCGCAGGATGCGGTTCGGAAACGACAGCTTCGTATGCGCACCCGCGCCGATGCCGAGATAGTCGCCAAAGCGCCAGTAGTTCAGGTTGTGCTTGCTCTGCCGATGGGGCTTCGCATACGCCGACACCTCGTAGCGCTCATAGCCCGCTTCGCGCGTGCGTTCGTGAATCCAGTCCTGCATGTCGGCGGACGAATCGTCATCGGGGAGCGGCGGCGGAAACTTCGCGAACAACGTGTTCGGCTCGAGCGTCAGGTGATACAGCGACAGATGCGGCGGCGCGAACGACAGCGCCGTCTCGATGTCGGCCTGGCATTCGGCGAGAGTCTGCTTCGGCAGCGCGAACATCAGGTCGAGATTGAAGTTGTCGAATGTGTTCGCGGCCACCTCGACGGCATGGCGCGCCTGCGCCGCGTCGTGAATGCGGCCGAGCGCCTTCAGATGCGTCTCGTTGAAGCTCTGGATGCCGACCGACAGGCGGTTCACGCCGCTTGCGCGGAATTGCGCGAACTTGTCGGCTTCGAACGTGCCGGGGTTCGCTTCGAGCGTGATTTCGGCGTCGGCATCGAGCGGCAGCAGCGCGCGCACGTCGGACAGGAGACGATCGAGCCCCTTCGCCGACATCAGGCTCGGCGTCCCGCCGCCGATGAACACCGTATGCACCTGCCGTCCCCACACGAGCGGCAGCGCCTGTTCGAGATCGCTGCGCAGCGCGTCGAGGTAATCATCCTCGGGAAACGCGCCGCCTTTCGACTCGTGCGAGTTGAAGTCGCAGTACGGACACTTGCGCACGCACCACGGAAAGTGCACATAAAGCGCGAGCGGCGGCAGCGAGGTCAGACGGATGCTGCCGGGCGACGTGAAGGCCTTGATCACGCCGGCTGCCGTCGTGGATGCGTGGCTCACTGCTCCTCCTTTAGCCGCGCGAACAGCTGTTGCAACGCCATCGCGCGGTGGCTGCTCGCGTTCTTCACGGCGGGCGCGAGCTCGGCTGCCGTCGCGTTCAGCGCGGGCAAAAAGAAGTACGGATCGTAGCCGAAGCCATGCGCGCCGCGCGGCGCATCGAGCATCTCGCCGTGCCAGCGGCCTTCGGCGATCAGCGGCTCCGGGTCGTCGGCGTGGCGCACGAGCGCGAGCACGCAGAAGTAGTACGCGCGGCGATCGCTCACGCCGTTCAGTTGTTCGACGAGGCGCGCATTGTTCGCCGCGTCGCTTTTCTCGCCGCCCGCAAGTTGCGCGTAACGCGCCGAATACACGCCAGGCGCGCCGCGCAATGCGCGCACGCACAAGCCGGAATCGTCGGCGATGGCGGGCAGACCTGTCAGCTTCGATGCATGACGCGCCTTCGTCAGCGCGTTCTCGACGAAGGTCGGATGCGGCTCTTCCGCCTCCGGCACGTTCAGCGCGCCTTGCGGGATCAGCTCGATGCCCGCTGTGCCGAACAGCGCCGCGAACTCGCGCAGCTTGCCCGCGTTGTTCGACGCGAGCACGATCCTGCCCAGCGCGTTGTCTTTTCGATCAGTCACCCTTCAACTCCAGTGCTTCCTTTTGCTTGTCGATCAGCGTCCTGATGCCGCTTTGCGCCAGATCGAGCAGCTTGTTCATTTCGTCGCGCGAAAACGGCACGCCTTCCGCCGTGCCCTGAATCTCGACGAAACCGCCGTCGCCCGTCATCACGACGTTCATGTCGGTGTCGCACTGCGAGTCTTCGTCGTAGTCGAGATCGAGCACGGGCAGGCCGTCGAACACGCCGACGGAAATGGCCGCGACGTAATCGTTGATCGGCGAGGTTTCGATGCGGCCCGTCGCGAGCAGCTTCGCGACGGCGTCGTGCGCGGCGACGAAGGCGCCCGTGATGCTCGCCGTGCGCGTGCCGCCGTCGGCCTGGATCACATCGCAATCGATATTGATCGTGCGCGCGCCGAGCCGTTCGAGATCGAACACCGAGCGCAGCGCCCGGCCGATCAAACGCTGGATTTCCTGCGTGCGGCCCGTCTGCTTGCCACGCGCGGCTTCGCGGTCGCTGCGCGTGTGCGTCGCGCGCGGCAGCATGCCGTATTCGGCCGTCAGCCATCCCTGGCCGCGGTCGCGCAGGAACGCGGGCACGCTTTCGGCGACGCTCGCCGTGCAGATCACCTTGGTATCGCCGAATTCGACCAGCACGGAGCCTTCCGCGTGCTTCGTGTAATGGCGCGTGATGCGCACGTCGCGCAGCTGATCGGCGGCGCGGCCGCTGGGGCGTTTCGTGGTGTCGTTCATCGTCGGAATTGAAGGGGATGGAGGGGAAGAGAAGACGGAAGCAAACCGCAATTTTACCGCCGATCGCGCCGCCGCCGCCCGCGCGCTTCAACCCGATGCGCCGCGCCGGGCGCGCTGACTGCCAGCGCGCCGGCCAATGCGTTGCGCAAGCCGTTTGCCCGGGCTTACCCGAAGGCCGCTTCCGGCAGGTGTCGCCGGTAAAAATGGGATAATGCGCGTTCTCCGCCTCGCGTCTCGTAAACGCCGGGCGACTCGAATCCCTGGTCGTGCGATGCGATGTTCGCGCGGCCACAATCGCGAGACCCATCATGATCTACAGTATGACTGGCTATGCGAGCGCCACGCGCGAACTCGCAGCGGCAACGGGCAATGGCGGCATCAGCGTGTCCGTCGAATTGCGCACGGTGAACTCGCGCTTTCTCGACCTCAACTTCCGCATGCCGGAAGACGTGCGCGTCTGCGAGCCGACGCTGCGCGAAATGCTGATGAACAAGCTGTCGCGCGGCAAGGTCGATATCCGTATCAACCTGCAGCGCAGCGAGCAGTCGGCGAACGCAGGCGCGCTCAATCGCGACGCGCTCGCGCAACTCGCTGCGCTGGAGCGCGCGGTGCTCGAATCGTTTCCGGACGCGGGCCGTCTGCGCACGGGCGAAATTTTGCGCTGGCCTGGCGTGCTCGCCGAGAGCGGTGTGTCGCCGGAAGTGCTGCGCGATGCCGTGCTCGAATGCGGCAAGCAGGCAATCGGCGATCTGATCGACGTGCGCGGCCGCGAAGGCGCGCAACTCGCGACCATGCTGCTGAACAACGTCAGCGAGATGGAAGCGATCGTCACGAAGATCACGCCGCTCGTGCCGGAACTGATCGCCAGGCATCAGCAGAAGATCGTCGAGCGGTTGCAGGAAGCACTCGGCATCGCCGCGCCGGACCAGTCGGCGACGATCGTGTCGCGCGAAGAGATCGCCGAGCGCATCCGTCAGGAAGTGACGATGTACGGCATTCGCATCGACATCGCGGAAGAACTGTCGCGCCTCACCGCGCATCTGAACGAAACGCGCCATGTGATTCAAAAGGGCGGCAAGGTCGGCAAGCGTCTGGACTTCATGATGCAGGAGCTGAACCGCGAAGCGAACACGCTGGGCTCGAAAGCGGCCGCGAAGGAACTCGCGGATTCGTCGATGACGCTCAAGCTGCTCATCGAACAGATGCGCGAACAAGTACAAAACCTGGAGTAACGGGAGTCTCACCAGCATGACCGAAACCAAACGCGAAAGCAGCGCGCCGCGCAATCCGTACGCAGGCGTCTATCCCGGCAACCTGTTCATGGTTGTCGCGCCGTCGGGCGCCGGCAAGTCGACGCTCGTCAACGCGCTGCTCGCGCGCGACCCGGCGATCCGTCTGTCGATTTCGTACACCACGCGCCCGCCGCGTCCGAAGGAGCAGGACGGCGAGCACTATCACTTCACGACGGTCGAAGACTTCTTGCAACGGCACGACGCGGGCGAGTTTCTCGAAAGCGCGGAAGTGCACGGCAACTACTACGCGACCTCGCGCGTGTGGATCGAAGAGCAGATGAAAAGCGGCCATGACGTGCTGCTCGAAATCGACTGGCAGGGCGCGCAGCAGGTGAAGAAGCAGTTCCGCAATGCTGTGGAGATTTTCATCTTGCCGCCGTCGCTCGAAGCGCTCGAAGAGCGTCTGAAAAAGCGCGGCCAGGACGAGCCGAACGTGATCACGCGACGCCTTCTCGCAGCGGGCAGCGAGATGGCGCACGCGGCGGAAGCGGAGTACGTCGTGATCAACGAAAACTTCGACCGCGCGCTCGCGGAACTGCAATGCCTCGTGTCGGCGACGCGCTCGCGCTTCGCATCGCAATACGCGCGCCACACGGACCTCTTCATGCAGCTCGGCATTCACTTGCCGCACGCGTGATACGGGCGAGGTCGGAAGGACATAAGGTAGAATAACCAACATACAGAGAAGGAATTTTCAACATGGCCCGCATTACCGTCGAAGACTGTCTGAAACAGATCCCGAATCGCTTCGAACTGGCGCTTGCCGCGACCTATCGCGCACGTCAGCTCGCTCAAGGCCACACGCCGAAAATCGAAAGCCGCGACAAGCCCACGGTGGTCGCGTTGCGTGAGATCGCGGCTGGCCAGGTTGGCGTCGAAATGCTGAAGAAGGTGCCCGTCTAAGGCACGCTTCAACGTTTGATCGTCATGTAACTCAACCCCATGCGTGCAGACGGCACTATCGACACGGAGGCGACCATGAGCACCGACCCCTCGCCATCCGCCACGGAAGTGGACCACGCTGCCCACGAACACGATAGCGACTCGCCATCGTCTGCACGCAAGTACATCGACGCGGTCCTCGAACAATCGTTTCGTCATCTGTTCGGACCGACCGCCACGCCGGAGCAGCCGCGCCGGCATGACGTCGTCTCCATCGCCAAGCTGACCACTGCGCTTTCGGACTACCTGAGCCCGGAAGAGATCAAAGAGGTCAAGGCTGCCTTCCACTTCAGCGACGAAGCCCACCTCGGGCAATACCGTCAAAGTGGCGAACCCTACATCACGCACCCGGTTGCCGTCGCGGAAACGTGCGCGGCCTGGAAGCTCGACGCGCAGTCGATCATGGCGGCGCTGCTGCACGACGTGATGGAAGACCAGGGCGTGACCAAGACCGAACTCGCGGAGCGGTTTGGCCCGAAGGTCGCGGAACTGGTCGACGGGTTGTCGAAGCTGGACAAGATGGAGTTCCGCAGCCGCGAGGAAGCGCAGGCGGAGAACTTCCGCAAGATGCTGCTTGCGATGGCGCGTGACGTGCGCGTGATCCTCGTGAAGCTCGCGGACCGGCTGCACAACATGCGCACGCTCGGCGCCGTGCCGCCGGAAAAGCGCCGCCGCGTCGCGCGCGAAACGCTCGATATTTATGCGCCCATCGCGCACCGGCTCGGCCTGAACAATACCTATCGCGAGCTGCAGGACCTGAGCTTCGCGAACTTCAATCCGCACCGTTACGCGACGCTCGAAAAAGCGGTGAAGGCTGCGCGCGGCAATCGCCGCGAAGTGGTCGGCAAGATTCTCGAGTCGGTGCAGCGCGCCATCTCGGACGCGAAGCTCGATGCCGAAGTGACGGGCCGCGAGAAAACCATCTTCAGCATCTACAAGAAGATGCGCGACAAGCAGTTGTCGTTCTCTCAGGTGCTGGACGTGTACGGCTTCCGCGTGGTCGTCGAGAACCCGCTCGAATGCTATACGTGCCTCGGGGCGCTGCATGCGCTCTACAAGCCGGTGCCGGGCAAGTTCAAGGACTACATCGCGATCCCGAAGGTCAACGGCTATCAGTCGCTGCATACCACGCTGGTCGGCCCGTTCGGCGCGCCCATTGAATTCCAGGTGCGCACGCGCAAGATGCACGAGATCGCGGAAGCGGGCGTCGCGGCGCACTGGCTGTACAAGAACGGCGGCGCCGATCTGAACGACGTGCAAAAGCGCGCGCATCAGTGGCTCAAGTCGCTGCTCGACATTCAGAGCGAAGTCGGCGATTCGAGCGAATTCCTCGAACACGTGAAGATCGACCTGTTCCCGGATGCCGTCTACGTGTTTACGCCGAAGTCGAAAATCATGGCGCTGCCGCGCGGCGCCACGGCGCTCGACTTCGCGTATTCGATCCACAGCGACCTGGGCAACCAGTGCGTCGCCGTGAAGATCAACAATGAACTGCTGCCGCTGCGCACCGAGTTGAAGAGCGGCGATATCGTCGAAGTGATCACGGCGCCGTATTCGAAGCCGAACCCTGCGTGGCTCGGCTTCGTGCGCACCGGCAAGGCGCGCACCGCGATTCGCCACTATCTGAAGACGATGCGCCTGAACGAGTCGGTGCAGTTGGGCGAACGTCTAGTCGATCAGTCGCTCAAGGGCTATGGCCTCGCGCTCTCCGACGTCACGCCGGAAGTGTGGGACAAGCTCGTGCTGTGGACGGGCAACAAAAACCGTCAGGAAATCTTCGCGGATATCGGTCTGGGCAGGCGTGTGGCGGCTGTGATGGCCAAGCGGATCGAAGTGCTGATGAACGGTCGCGAGGGCCACGACGGCGACGACGATCACCCGCGCGAACATGGCACGTCGACTGCGCCGCCCGTGGTCATCACGGGCACGGAAGGCATGTCAGTGCAGTTGTCGGCCTGCTGCCGCCCGATTCCCGGCGACGACATCATGGGCTACATCGGCATCGGCCTTGGCATGGCCATCCACACCACCGATTGCCGCGTCGCGCAGCGTATTCACCGGCGCGATCCGGGCCGCTGGATCGACGTCGCATGGGCGCCGCAGCCCGGCCGCCTGTTCGATGTCGCGGTCAAGGTGCTGGTCAAGAATACGAAGGGCGTGTTCGCACGCGTTGCCGCGGATATCACGTCCGCCGACGCGAACATCGTTCACATTGCGATGGACGAAGATCAGTCGCAGGAATCGACGGTGTTGCGCTTCGTCATCCAGGTCAGCGACCGTGTGCATCTGGCCAACGTGATGCGCCGCGTGCGGACCAATCTCGACGTGATGCGCATCGCGCGCGAACGGCCGAGCGAAGAAGGGCATCGTCATCACGACGGCGGCATGCGGATCGACCGCGAGCGCGCCGATTACTGAAATCGAAGTTGAGAGGCGGGCGCGTCGCTTGCACATAGTTGGCACGATGACGCTCCGCCTTTGCCTGTCCACAGGAACAACGCGATGAACGTAGCTGATCTCTCCGATCTGGCGCTCGACTACTGGGTCGCCCGCAGCCTGCACGACTTCGTGCGCGAAATCTACTTTACCGACAGCGGGCGCGTCGTCTCGATTCGCGGCAACGATCGTGGCCGTCCGTGGGATGGGCGCTTTACGCCGTCGACATCATGGGAGGCGGCGGCCGTCGTGCTCGAGCGCGCGCAGCGGCTCGAAGTGCGCGATCGCACGCGCGACGGCGCTGCACATTGCGTCGCGGACTTCGAGGGTGGCCACCGCACGGTGTCCGCGCATGGCGAATCGTTGCGGATCGCGCTTCTGAGGGCGTTTGTCCTCAGCCAGTTCGGCGATACCGTCGACGACGTTCTTCGACAGCCGCAGTCGCTGTTTGGCCCACGGGCGACGCCGATCGGCGAGCAGACGTCGCCGCTGGGCATCGAGAACGAACTGCCGAAACCGGATGGCGAGATTGGCGATATCAAGTCGGCGCCGCGCTGAAGCAACGGGCTGTTCGGTGTCGCCTGGAAGGTTCGACGCCGAAGAGAAGAGACGAAAAGCGGGAAGGGAAAAGACAAAGGGCCTTCCGGATGGAAGGCCCTTCATGGGTGGCGCGGCTGGCAGGATTCGAACCCACGACCCCTTGGTTCGTAGCCAAGTACTCTATCCAACTGAGCTACAGCCGCACGC
>NZ_JAGUUD010000123.1:0-23198 GCF_020177535.1 Paraburkholderia sp. XV
GCCGCCCCGCACAGGGGCGACGCGTGAAGCACGCTAACGTAACGCGGATGCCAGCTCAAAGGCAAACGCACGGGGGCGACGCCTGAAGCACGCTAACAATTCGCGGATGCCATCGCAAAAAGCAAACGAAAACCCCAGGCAATATGCAAACCCCAACGAAATCAAAACCCACCCCCCACCCCGCGTCCAACGCATAAAACCAACCCCATGCGCGCTCACCACCAGGCGTTCTTCGCGTCACTGTTCTTCTCGCGGCTCGCAGACCAGATCCTGCTATTTCTCGTACCGCTAGTCGTCTTCCAGACGACCCAACAGACGACATGGTCAGGCATCGCATTCTTTATCGAGGCGTTCCCGCGCTATCTCGTGTTTCCCGTGTGCGGCGCACTCTGCGATCGCATGTCGCCCGTCGTGGTGCTGCGCGCGAGCCAGCGGTTTCGCGCGATGGCATGCGCCGTGGGCATTGCAGGCTTCGCGATAGCAGGCGGAATCGGCTGGCTGATCGCGCTGTCCGCCATATGCGGCGCACTCACCAGCCAGGGGCTGGTCGCTCGCGAAGTGCTGCTGCCGCAGGTCTTCAAGTCCGAGCGCTTCGAGAAGGTGCTGTCCTATGCGCAAATCGCCGATCAGGTCGGTGTGGTCCTCGGCCCAATGCTGGCCGGATTGCTGCTCGGCTGGTCGCGCTGGGAATACGTGGTCGGCGTCGCGGCCGCGCTGTTTTTCGCCGCCGATGGCGCAACCCTGTTCTGGCAGCGCGCCAGCGCTTTCGAATGGACGCCGCACGGGCATGCGGCCGGCGACTGGCTCGCGCCCGTGAAAACGGCACTCGCCCACGTGGTGCGGCTGCCGGGGCTGGCCCGGCTGGTCGCGCTGGCGGCCGCCGAAAACCTCGTGATCGGTGTGACGCTCGCGACCTCGGCGGCCATGGTGACGGGACTGCATCGCCGGCCGGATGCGTTTTATGCGTTCGTGCAGACGGCGGGCGCAATCGCGACCATCGTGATTCTGCTGCTGATCGCCCGCGTGCGGATACCGCGCAAGGCGCTCGGGCTCGTGTCGTTTCTCGCGATTTTCGCGGGCGGGCTGCTGGCTGGCGTGAGCCCTTCCATTTGGGGCTACGTCGCGGGCTTTCTGCTGATCGTCGGCTTCGACAAGATGTTCAGCATCTATATCCGCAGCGTGCGCCAGGCCATCATTCCCGCAAAGGACTACGGCAAGACGCTCGGCGTCGTCATCATGCTCAACAATCTGACGCAGCCGCTGGCGGGCTTGCTGGTCGGCATGTTTTCGGGGAATGGGCGCATGAGCGCCGTCGTCGTGGCGATCTCGCTCGGGATGGGCGCGTTGGGGATGATCGTCGTGCTCGCGGGCATCGGCGCAGGGCGGCGGCGCGTGAACGTTGCGCAGCTGCAGAAGCAGACGCCCGACAGCACCGACTAGCGTGCCCTGTCACAATGAAACGTTAGCCCTTCATCAACGGAGCGCCATCGGCATGCCATCTGACGACGAGTTGAAACACTTCGAAGCGCACGGGGCGGCGCCCCTGCCCGAAGCACAGGAAGAAGGTTGCGTGGACAACGCGGGCGCACGCATCGCCTGGTCCACATATGGCGCGGGCTACCCGGTGGTGCTGTTGCATGGCGGCCTTGGGCATCGCGGCAACTGGGGTTATCAGGTGCCCGCGCTCGTTGCGGCGGGCTGCCGCGCGATCCTGATCGACAGCCGCGGACATGGCCGCAGCACCCACGATGCACAACCGTATAGCTACGAGTTGATGGCGTCCGATGTCCTCGCCGTAATGGACGCGCTGCAAGTACAGAAAGCCGCCTTCATCGGCTGGAGCGACGGCGCCTGCACCGCGCTGATTCTCGGCCGCCGTGCACCGCAGCGCGTCGCGGGCGTGTTTTTCTTCGCGTGCAACATGGACCCGGGCGGCGCGAAGCCATTCGTGCCGACGCCCGTCATCGACGGCTGCTTCAGGCGGCATCGCGCGGACTACGAGGCGCTGTCGGCAACGCCAGGAGAGTTCGACGCGTTCGTTGCCGCCGTCAGCGAGATGCAGCGCACGCAGCCCGATTATTCCGCCGACGATCTCGCGCAGATCCGCGTGCGCGTGACCGTCGCAATCGGCGAGCACGACGAGTTCATCAAGCAGGAACACGCCGTGTACCTGGCGCAGACCATCCCGAACGCCGAACTGATCGTGCTGCCGAACGTCAGCCATTTCGCGCCGCTGCAACGGCCGGCGCTGTTCAATGGCGTGATCGAGCGGTTCGTGGGAACCGCCTTCGAAACGGACGATTGAAACCGCTCAGTCGGCCTTGGCGCCGACTTTGTCGCTCGCGCCGGCCTCCTGCTTTTCGTCTTCTTCCCAGCCGCCGCCGAGCGCGAGAAACAGATTGACCTGATCGACGGCAACCTGGCCTTCGGCCGCCGACACCTGCGCCGCGACGCTGGTGAGCGTGCGCGTCGCGTCGAGGTCGTCGATGAACGTGTCGCGGCCCGCAGCATACAGACGATGCGTTTCATCCGCCGACTGCACGGCCGACTTGTACGCGGTGCGCAATGCGTCGGCGCGCGTCGTATCCGATGCGTAGGTCGACAGGCTCGTCTGCGTTTCGCGCAGCGCATTCAGCACGACGCCGTCGAAGCGCGCGAGTGCGCCGCCCGTCGCGGCTTCCGCTTCGTGAACGCGCGCGCGCTGGCCGTTGATCGGGAATGTCCAGCTGATCAACGGGCCGAACGCCCAGCGGTTCGTGGTCGGGCCGAACAGATCTTCGACGACGCCCACCGAGCCCGCCGATGCGCCAATGCTCACGGTCGGATACAGCGCTGCCGTCGCAACGCCGATGCGGGCCGTCGACGCCGCCAGCAGCCGTTCGGCCTGGCGCACGTCGGGCCGGCGCTTGAGCAGCGCCGCGCCGTCGCCGACGGGGATCGGCTGCTTCAGATGCGGCAGCCGGCTGCAGGCGAGGGCGGCGGGCGGCAGATCGGACGGCGCGCGCGCGAGCAGCATCGCGAGCCGGTATTGCGCGGCGCGGCGGCGCGCGATGAAGCGCGGAATGTCGGCGGCGAGCGTGTCGGCCTGCGTCTGGCCGCGCGTCACATCGGGCTGGTTGCCACGGCCCGCGTCGCGCAGCCGCTGCGTGAGCTTGACACGTTGCTTTTGCAAAGCCAGGGATTGCTGCGCGATCTCCAGTTCTTCGGCCGCCGAGCACGATTCGACATAGGCGCGCACGACGTCGGCGACGACCGTGATGCGCGCGAGATCGCTTGCGGCTTCGACGGCTTCGTCGTCGGCCTTCGCGGCCTCGACGCCGCGCCGCAGCTTGCCGAACAGATCGATTTCGTACGACACGCTCAGATCCAGCGCGCCTTCGTTGACGACGGGAATCTTTTCCGACAGCAGGTACTGTTCAGCGGATTCCTGCGCGCGCTGAAAGGCCGCCGAGGTCTTGCCGGAAAAACCGCCCTGTTCGTTCGCGAAGTCGAGCTGCGCGCGCGAGCGCGCGAGATTGGCCGCCGCCACGCGCAGGTCGGTGTTCGATGACAGCGCCTCGGTGACCAGCTGATCGAGCACGGGGTCGTCGTACAGACGCCACCACTTCGAGGGCACGGCCTGCTGCGTGACGGGCGCCTTGTCCGCGCCGTCGATGGCCGCGTTCGCATACGGCGCGTTGACTGCCGCGTTGTCGGGCAGCTTGTAGTTCGGGCCGACCGTCGTGCAGCCGTTCAACGCGAGCGCAACAGACAACAAAGCGGGCAACAAGGATGGCGGCAACGCCAGGCCGGCGCGCGTCGCCGTGAGGGACGGAAAGCGTTTCATTGCGATGCGCCCGAAGCGGAATGGGTGGCGCTAGCCGGCGCGGTGCCGACGATGGCCGCGCCCGTGGTCGAAGCACCGCCGGGCGAGGCAGCCGAAGCCGCCGCGGCATCCGAGGCCGCCGGGCGGCGTCCCATCGAAGGCCCGATGCCGCGCACCGACACCGTCGCCGTGCGGCCCGCGATCATGCGGAAGTCAGCGGGCACCTCGTCGAGCGCAACGCGTACGGGAATGCGCTGCGCGAGACGCACCCAGCTGAACGCGGGATTCACGTTGGGCAGCAGGTTCTGGCTTTGCTGGCGGTCGCGGTCCTCGATCGCCGCGACGATGCTCAGCACATGGCCGCGCAGCACACCCGGCTCGCCCATCACCTTGATGTCGACAGGCTGGCCGATGTCGATGCCGTGCAGCTTGGTTTCCTCGAAGTAGCCGTCGACGCGGAACGAATGCATGTCGACCACCGACAGCACCGCGTGTCCCGCCGAAACGTATTCGCCCACACGCGGCGCGCGATCGTTCAGATAGCCGTCCACCGGACTCACGACCACCGTGCGCTGCAGGTTCAGGCGTGCCGTGTCGATTGCGACTTCGGCGTCGGCGAGCGCGGCCGTGGCCGTTTCGACGCGCGAGTGCGTCTCCTCGACTGCTTCGCGCGCGACGAGATTGCCGAGCGCGCGGTTGCGGGCATCTTCGCGGCGCGCCTGATCGAGCGTCGCGCGGCGCTGCTGCGCGGTGGCTTGCGCGTTACGCAGCGCAAGCGCGTAGCGCGCCTGGTCGATCACGAACAGCACTTCGCCTTGCTTGACCTGCTGGTTGTCGACGACTTTCACCTGGGTGATGAGGCCGGATACGTCGGGCGCAACCTGGATGACGTCCGCACGCACGTGGCCGTCGCGCGTCCACGGCGCGAACATGTAGTAGTCCACCAGCTTCCACAGCACGGCCGCTGCGATCACGACGACGATAAGGGTGAGCAGGATCTGCCCGACGGAGAACCAGGTTTTTTTCACGTTATGAACCGGTGCGAAACGATGACGACAAGCCCCAGCAGCAGAACATAGATGCCGAGATCGAAAATGGAACGGTGCCAGATGAAGCGGTAAACGCCGATGCGCGCGAACACGTTGCGCACGACCAGGTTCATCAGATAGGCGATGAACATCAGCACCAGCACGGCTGGCACGAACACGCCGAGAATGTCGATTTCGCCGATCATTTGCGTCGACAGAAAGTGAGAGAGGGGTTTCGCATCAGGCTGCGGTCTCCGGTTGTGGCGGCGCATGGCTGCCGGGCGCGGGATGCGGCGGGAACAGCGACAGGCGCATGCCGACCAGCGCGTGCAGCGTCTCGCGCAGCCAGCGCTCGCCATGCGGCGTGACAGGCGGGGGCGGGGGCGCCGGCGCAGCGCCCGGTTCTGCTTGCCCCGGCTGCGCGCCGCCTTGCGTCTGCGCGATGTTGCGCGTGGTCACTTGCGCGACGGCGGCATCGATCGTTTCGATCAGCGCGGCGGGCACCGGCTGCCGTTCGCGACGCGCGATGCACTGCTCGAAATACTGCCGCACGCCGGCGAGCACGTCATCGATGGAGCCTTGCAGGTCGTAGGTCAGCTTGCGGCGCGTGCGCCGGAGGTCGAGCGCGTTCAGCGCGACGCGGAAGTCGCGGAAGCTTTCGATCGCCGGATGGCGGTTCGAGTCCGAGGCCGCGTGGCGCGGCAGCAGCTGCATCAGCCGGTCGAGCATGCGCGAATACAGATTGCGCTGGTCTTCGATCGCCGCCGTCGACGCGCTCACCACGACGTCGGCCCATGCGGACCGCGTGAGCCGCCCGGCCGCCAGTTCGGCGCCGAACGGCCGCGTGATGCGCGTCCAGATGAAGGCGAACAGCAAGCCCGCGACGCCCGCCAGATTGCTGTTGATAAACACGAAGAAGTCGGCTTCGTAAGCGCTCTGAATGCTGATGAAGGTCGCCGTGTTGACGGCCGTGAGCAACGTCACGAGCGTGAATTGCGGGCTCGGGATCAGCGTGCCGATAATGAGGAACGGCCCGGAGAAGATCACGACCAGCATCGCGAAATCGTGCACGTGCGGCAGCACCACGAACACATACAGCCCGGCGAGCACGACGCTCGCGCAGGTCGCGAGGAAGAACTTGAAGACGGAGGGCGCGGGATCGTCGAGCGCCGCGAAGAAGCAGCAGGAGACGGCGGCGAGCGTGACGGCGGCTGCGCCGTCGTTCCAGCCCGACGCGATCCACAGTCCGCACGCGACGATCACCGCGCCGACGGCCGATGCGGTGGAAAACAGCATCATGCCGTAGTCGAAGTAGCGCTCGGTGCCGCCCAGCCGCCAGTGGCGAAAGTGTGGCCGCCACAGGACCGTTTCGTGCACGATGGCCGCGCGCAGGCAGCGGATGTCGCGCCAGACGTCGATGACCTGGCCCAGACGCCACAGCGCGTTCGACAGCAGCGCGCCGTCCCAGCTCGCGAGCGCCTGGGCGGAGGGCCGCATCGCATCGACGCGCGCGCGCAGCGCTTCGGCTTCGTGATCGGGCTCGTCCGCGTGTTCGGCTTCGAGCGCGGGCGCCTTGATCCACTTCGCGACGTCCGCGAGCAGTGTCTCGAGTTCGGGCGTATGCGCGCCGCGCTGCCGTACCAGCTCGATCAGCGGATCGGCCATCGACGATATCAGCGGCAGGAAAATCTGCATGCGGCCCTGCAGGGCGCGCGCCCGGCGCACGATGTCGGGCCGCGTGTGATCGTAGGTCAGTTGACTCAGCAGGAATTCGAGCCCGTTGACGGTAGCCGCGAGGCGCTGGCGCGAGGCCGAGATCGTCGCGCCCGCGATATGGCCGGACAGCGTCTCGCTGGCGTAGAACGCGGCGTCGCGGAACCACGCGTCGGTGCGCTCGATCAGCGTCGGCGCAAGGCGGCTCGGAAACACCACGCTGCCGACGATGCTCGCGACCACGATCCCGAGCAGGATCTCTTCCGTACGCGTGATGGCGAGATCGAAGACGGTGGTCGGATTCGTGACGGCGGGCAGCGCGATCAGCGGCAGCGTGTAGCCGGCGAGCAGGCACACATAGCTGCGCGCGGTGCGGTCGTTCAGCGACACATAGAGCATCGTGCCCGTCCACAGCCCGACGATCGTGCTGAACAGGAACGGCGACTCGACGAAGGGCGGCACGATCAGCACCGCGCCCGCCGCACCGAGGGCCGTGCCGAGCGCGCGGTACAGCGCCTTCGAGCGGGTCGCGCCGACGAACGGATTCGAGACGATATAGACGGTCGCCATCGCCCAGTACGGACGGGGCAGTTCGAGCGCCAGGCCGATGTACAGCGCGATCATCGCGGCCGCGAAGGTCTTGGCGGAAAACAGCCAGTCGCGGACTGAGGGATAGGCCATGGCGGTTATGCGTTGCGTTTGCCGCCGGATCGTGCGGCTGCGGCTGGCTCGTCGGATACGCCCTTGTCGGAGGTGACTGTAGCATCCAGCGACGCATTGAAGGCATTCAGGACCCGCAGGGTCGTCTCCAGGTCTTCGCGGCTCACACCTTTGAGCACGCGCGCGCGCAGGTCCATCAGCCGCTCTTCCATGCGGGCCGTGACGGCGCGGCCTTCGTCGGTGAGGGTGATGGTCTTGGCGCGCCTGTCGTCGGGATCTTCGTCGCGGCGCACGAGGCCCGCCGCGCACAACTGATCGAGCAGCCGCACGAGTGACGGGCCTTCGATCCCCACGTGTTCCGCAAGCGTCACCTGACGCACGGCCTCGCCCAGGCGATGGGCCGTCAGCAGAGGACCCGCGCACGCTTCCGACACGTTGTAGGCAGACAACACGCTATGGCTCGTGCGGCGCCAGCGGCGCGCGGCGACGACCAGCGTGCTGCTGACGGAGCGGCGTAGAAGGTGGAGATTGACCATGGGCCGGGATTGTATGTCGATTTTTATTCGTTAGCATCCTATCGACATAAATTTTTAAGGAAATACTTCAAAATTTGCTTGCGCTGTGTTTGGCAGGCGAGCGCTGGCGCGGCGCTTGCCCGCCGGAGGCAGCTTGTCGAGCGTCCAGGCAGACTTACGCGTCGTTCAGACCTTTGCCGTCGAGAATCATCGGCAGGCATTTTTCGATTCGCGATTCCCGTGTTTTCGATTGCTTCGCCGAAGAGAAGTGGAGCAGATAGGCGCGTTGCCGTCCGGGCGTTAGTGCTTCGAAAGCTTTTTTCAGCGTGGGCGTTTTATCCAGCCTGTTCTGGAATTCCTCGGCGACTTCAAATTCTTCGGTCGATTTGTGAACCACTTTCAGGCCGGCTTTTTCGACCTCGATCGCAGCGCGGATGTAGGTCTTCAGAACCGCTTGCAGCTTGACGATTTCCTGCAGGCTCGTGAACCGTACCTGCCGGGCCGACTGCACGTTCTCCGTCTGCTGGATCAGGATGCCTTTCGGGTCCTTCAGCAACGCGCCCTTGACGAACAGGATCGCGCAGTATTCCTTGAAGCCGTGAATGAGCACGACGTTTTTGTCGTCGACCGTGTAGCAGGGAACGCCCCATTTCAATTCTTCCGTGACGGGGCATTCCAGCAGGATCGCTCGGAGTTTTTCTGTTTCTTCACGCCACTTTTCGAGCTTGCCGATATAGGCGTCGACCTTGGGATTCATTTTTGTCCCTCAGGAAAAAGGCGAGCCTATGGTACCGCCCGCCGCCGGGGGCGGCAAACCGGGCTTCCAGCCAGGCTGGAAGCCCGCCTGGAAGCCGGACTAGAAGCCGGGCTAGAAGCGATCGGCGCGGAACGGATGAGGATCGGTGACGGTGGCGGCGCCCGTCATCATTTCCGCGAGCAGGCGCCCCGTGACGGGCCCGAGCGTCAGCCCGTGGTGCGCATGGCCGAACGCGAACCAGAGGTCCTTGTGGCGTGTCGCGGGGCCGATGATCGGCATCATGTCCGGCGTGCACGGTCGGCGGCCGAGCCACGGACGCTCGTCGAGCCGCGCGCCGAGCGGAAAGGTCGCGCGCGCGATGGGTTCGATCGCATCCAGTTGCACGGGTGTCGCGGGCGCGTCGCAGGCGGCCAGTTCCGCGCCCGTGGTCAGCCGGATACCGCGCGCCATCGGCGTGATCATGTAGCCGATCTCGGTGTCGAGCACGGGCTGATTCAGCTTCGCGCCGTCCTGCGCCGCGTAGTGCATGTGATAGCCGCGCTTGACCGCGAGCGGCAGGCGGTAGCCGAAACGCGCGCTGACGGTATCCGACCAGGGTCCGAGCGAGATGACGGCCGACTGCGCGTCGATACGGCCCGCATCCGTATCGACGCTCCAGTGCGGCTCGAGTGTCGACGCATCGCCGATGAAGACGCGGCCGCCAAGCTGCTCGAAGTAACGCGCGTAGGCCGTGACGAGCGCGTTGGGATCGCTGACGGACTCGGCGTCGGTGTAGCGCAGCGCGCCCAGCAACGCGTGGCTCAGCGACGGCTCCGCGCGCCGCAGTTGCGTGGCGTCGAGTGCGTCGAAGGTGACGCCGTACTCAGCTTGCCAGCGTTCGACGTCGCGCAACGCGGCGTCCTGCTTGCGCGCGCTGCGAAACACTTTCAGCCAGCCGCCCGTGCGCACCAGCGCCTGCGCGCCCGAAGCGTCGATCAGCGCCCGATGCTCGCTGACGCAATGCTCGATCAGCGTCGCGTACGAGCGCGCGATGGCCGTGTGACGATCCGCGCGCGAGTAGTGCCAGTAGCGGTACAGAAACGGCAGCAGCTTCGGCATCGCGCTGAAGTGATAGCGGACATCCAGCGAGCGGTTGCGCGCGTAGCGCAGCAGCGTGCTGGCGTCGCGCGGAAACGCATACGGGTAGACGCCTTCGCGCTGGATCAGCCCCGCGTTGCCGAACGACGTCTCGTTGCCCGGCGCCTTGCGATCGACGAGCGCCACGGTCAGCCCGCGCTTTTGCAGATGCACGGCAACCGACACGCCCACCATGCCGCCGCCGAGTACGACAGTATCGAACTTCATTGCTGCGTATCCTCGTGCGATGACCTCATGCGAGCGCCGTCACGGCGATTTCGACATCGAGGCCCGGTTTCATCAGCAGGGCCTGCACGCAGGCGCGCGTCGGCGCGTGGCCCGCGGGCACCCACGCATCCCACACGGCGTTGAATTCGTCGAAGTGCTTCGGGTCGCTGAGCCACACGTTCGCGGTGAGCACGCGAGTCTTGTCGACGTTCGCGGCTGCGAGCAGCGTGTCGATGCGCGTGAGGATTTGCGTCGCCTGCACGGTGATCGACGCGCCCGCCGTGTCCGGCACCTGGCCGGACAGATGGACGACGCCGTTGGCGATCACCACCTGGCTCATGCGGGCGTTGGTTTGCAGTCGTTGGATCTCGTTGGACATGATGGATTGCTATGAGTCAGACGGATGACGTGCCGGCTTGCGCTTCGCCGGTGGAATCGAAAATGGGCGGCGCGGTGACAATCGACTTGAGCGCCGGATTCGGCTTTGCGAGCCGCGCCAGATCGGGACGCGGGCGGCGCAATGCGGGGTGCGTGTCGAAAGCCTGTTCCATCGCGCGCGCGACGGCCAGCGTCTTGAGATCGCCATGAAACGGCCCGACGATCTGCAAGCCGAACGGCATGCCCGCAGCATCGACGCCGCATGGCAACGACAAGGCGGGATGCGTCGTCAGCGTCACGACGTAGGTCAGCGCGAGCCAGCGGTAGTAGTTCTCCTGCGCGCGGCCGTTGATCTGCGCCGCGTAAAGCTCGCGCCACGGGAACGGCGAAACGGGCGTGGTCGGCGACAGGATCACGTCGTAACGGTCCAATGCCGACTGGAAGCGCCGGAAAATCCGCGTCTGTTCCGCTTGTGCCCACGCGCTGTCGGCGAGCGTCATCGCCGCGCCCATCTCGTAGTTCGCGCGCGTGTTGGGACCGAGCGCGCCCGGGTCGCGCGCATACGCGTCCCGCAAACCCGCGACGAAGCTTTCCGCGCGAATCACGTCGAACGCGCGGTGCGCATCGCCGAGATCGAACTGGACCGGTTCGCAGGTTTGCACCATCGGCGCGAGCGCCGCCATACGTGAGCGGAAGAGGGCGCGGATGCCGTCGTCGACGTCGCAGCAGCCGAAGTCTTCCGTATAGCCGACGCGCAGCGTGGCGAGATCGAGCGCAGGCAGCGTTGCAAAACCGAGTGGATCGACTTCGTAGCTAAGCGGATCGCCTGTCGAGAGGCCCGCCGTTGCCGCGAGTTGCAATGCCGTTTCTTCGACATCGCGGCCCATCGGTCCGACCACGGAAATCGGCGTCCAGCCCAGCAGCCGGCGCGAGTTGGGCACGAGCCCGGCGGACGGCCGGAAGCCCACCACGCCGCATTTCGACGCGGGAATGCGCAGCGAGCCGCCCGTATCGGAGCCGGTGCAGACGGGCAGCATGTCGCAAGCGAGCGCCGCCGCCGAGCCGCCCGATGAGCCGCCCGCGTTCAGTTCCGGATTGAACGGATTGCCCGTCGCGCCCCACACCGGATTGCGCGTGTTCGCGCCCGCGCCCAGTTCGGGCACGTTGGTCTTGGCGACAAGAATCGCGCCTGCCGCGCGCAACCGTTCGACCAGCACGACATCGCGCGACGGCACATGGCCGCGCGACATCGGCGAGCCGTAGGTGGTCAGCAGGCCCGCCGTGTCTTCGAGGTCCTTTACGCCGAGCGGCAGTCCGTGCAACAGCCCGAGCGGCTCGCCGTCCAGCACCTTGCGCTCGGCTGCCTTCGCGGCCTTGCGCGCGTCGTCGTAGCAGGTCGCCGTGATCGCATTGACGGCGGGGTTGATAATTTCGATCCGCTCGATGCAGGCTTCGAGCAGTTCGACGGGGGAAATCTCTTTCGCGCCGATCATCCGGCGCAATTCGACGGCGTTGCGGGCGACGAGGTCGTCGTTAGCGGACATGGTTCAGGTTCCGGGTTGTGCCTGCTCGTTCATGCTCGTTCATGCTTGTTCGAGATGACGGACGAGTTCAGTCGAGCGCTTCGCCCGTGCGGTCGCGCAGCCAGATCACGGGTACGAGCGACACCGCGCAGGCCGCCGCGACGTACCACGCAGGCGCGAGCGGGTTGCCCGTCAGGGCCACGAGCCAGCTCGCGACGAACGGCGAAAAGCCGCCGAAGAACGACGCGCTCACCACATAGGTTAGCGCGATGCCCGTCGCACGCACATGTTTGGGGAACAGTTCGGGGATCATCACGAGCACGGGCACGATCTGCCCGGCGACGAACAGCGCGAGAAACGCGGACACGGTGCACAGCGTCAACGTCGAAGGCTGCGCCGACAGCCACGCGAAGGCGGGATACACGGCGAGCAGCAGCGTCACGCGCGATATGACAAGCACGCGCTTGCGGCTGAAGCGGTCGGCGAGCCTGCCCGCGACGGGCGCCGCGACGAACAGCACCAGCGAGCTGATCACGCCCGAAGCAACAGACGCCGTCGACGACAGATGCAGCGTGCGAACCGCATGACTCGGCAGAAAGAACGCGGTGATGTAGACGGAAACGGAGCCGCCGAGTTCGGCGAAGGTGCCGAGTATCGTCAGCTTCAGATGGGTGGTGAGCGCCGCTTTCAACGCGCCGCGGCGATGCGTGCTGGCGGACGACGCGTCGCTGAGCGTCTCTTCGAGACGCCTGCGGATCAGCATGCCGACGGGCGCCGCGACGATGCCCAGCACGAACGGAATGCGCCAGCCCCATGCGAGCAGCGCGTCTTTCGGCAGCGAGACGTTGACGAGCGTCGCGACGGCCGCGCCGAGCGCGAGGCCCAGCGCGGTCGCGGCGAAGTTCCAGCTGGCGAAGAACGCGCGCGTCGAGTCCGACGCGTATTCGACCAGCAGCGTCGTGCCGGGGCCGAACTCGCCGCCTGCGGCGAAGCCCTGTATCAGGCGCGCCGCCAGCACGATGAAAGGCGCGGCCATTCCCGCCACCGCATAGGGCGGCGCACAGGCGATCAGCGCGCAGCTCAGCGCCATCAGCATGATAGTCAGCACCATCGCCTTCTTGCGGCCCGCGCGGTCGGCGTATGCGCCAATCACGATGCCGCCCAGTGGACGCACGACAAAGCCGACGCCGAACACGCCGATCGACAGCAGAAACTGGTTCACGGGCGACGCGGACGGGAAGAACAGTTGCCCGATCTGGATCGCGAAAAAGCTGTAGATGGTGAAGTCGTAGAACTCCAGCGCCGTGCCGAGCGTCGTCGCGGCGATGACCTGGGTTTTCGACAGACCGGCTTTTTCCAATGCAAGCGTTGACACGTCGAGCGCTCCTGAGTGGAACTGCATGGGACTGGAATCGATGCGAGTTATCATATACGAGAAAAAATAAATTCTCGTATACGACAAAACTCTTTGTCATCTCTGAGTATCGCCATGGCCAGATCCGTCGCACGCAAGCAATCCGAACCTGTCGAGCCCACGTCGCAGATCGACCATCAGGTGGTCGGCGCGCGGCTGCGCGACGCGCGCAAGGCACGCGGACTGACGCTGATGCAACTGTCGGAGCAGTCGGGCATCGCCGTGTCGACGATCTCGAAGGCCGAGCGCGGCGACATCGCGCTGACCTACGACAAGTTCGCCGCGCTCGCGCATGCGCTGCAACTCGAATTCGATGCGATTTTCGGCCGCGCGAAGCACACCAGAGGCTCGGGTGCGAGTCCCATCGTGCCGACGTTCACGGCGTCCGGGCAGCAGATGATCTACGACACGCCCAACTACGAGTACGGGATGCTCGCCAACGACCTCACCGGCAAGCGCATGGTGCCGATGCGCGCGCACGTGCGGGCCCGCAAGCTCGCCGATTTTCCCGACTATATTCGCCACAGCGGCGAGGAGTTCGTGTTCCTGCTGGATGGCACGCTCGAACTGCGCTTCGAGACGGGCGCGGTGTTTCAGTTGAAGCCGGGCGATAGCCTGTACTTCGACAGTTCCGTTGGACACGTGTATCTGAGCACGGGGAAAAAACCGGCGGAAGTGCTCGTGTGCTGCGTGGACACGGACGCTCGCCGGCCCGCCGATGCGATCTGAACACAACACCCGACGCGGGTAACATCGCGGCTCGAACGATCTTCGGCGAGGGCGCTTCGTGATTTACGCGAGCGAGCAATAGCGCGGGCCATGCGACATCGCGATCGGAAGAGGCGGCGCGATTCAAGACCGCGTAAGCAACAACGTCGAAGGCCACCCGCGGGTGGCCTTCGATTGTCGTCATCCGCGCAGATCGGCGAATGCGTCAGATGCGTTGCCGAAGCGTTCGCGCAGCCGCCACCATGTTCTTCAGCGCAGGAATCACTTCATCCCATGCGCGCGTCTTCAAGCCGCAATCGGGATTGACCCACAAGCGTTCCGCAGGAATCCGCCCGGCCGCCTTCTGCATCAGATTCACGATGTGGTCCTGACTCGGAATATTGGGCGAGTGAATGTCGTACACGCCCGGCCCGATCTGGTTCGGATAGTCGAAGTCGTCGAATGCATCGAGCAGTTCCATATCCGAGCGCGACGTTTCGATCGTGATCACGTCGGCATCCATGTCGGCGATCGACGCGATGATGTCGTTGAACTCCGAATAGCACATGTGGGTGTGAATCTGCGTTTCGTCCTGCACGCCGTTCGCGGTGATACGGAACGACTCCACTGCCCATTGCAGATACTCGTTCCACTGCGAGCGGCGCAACGGAAGGCCTTCACGCAGGGCCGCTTCGTCGATCTGGATCACGCGCACGCCCGCCTTTTCGAGGTCCAGCACTTCTTCGCGGATCGCGAGCGCGAGTTGGCGGCACGACACCGCGCGCGGCTGGTCGTCGCGCACGAACGACCAGTTCAGGATCGTGACGGGACCCGTCAGCATGCCTTTCATCGGCTTCGTGGTTTGCGACTGCGCATACCGGGTCCATTCGACGGTCATGGCCTTCGGGCGGCTGATGTCGCCGAACAGAATGGGCGGCTTCACGCAACGCGAACCATACGACTGCACCCAGCCGAACTGGCTGAACGCGTAGCCATCCAGTTGCTCGCCGAAGTATTCGACCATGTCGTTGCGTTCGGCTTCGCCATGCACGAGCACATCGAGGCCGAGGGCTTCCTGTTCTTTCACGGCGCGCGTGATCTCGCGCTCCATCGCGGCCTTGTAGCCGGCCTGATCGAGTTCGCCCGCCTTGTACTGGCTGCGCGCGTGGCGGATGTCGCTCGTCTGCGGGAAGGAGCCGATCGTGGTGGTCGGGAACGCAGGCAGGTTGAGAATCGCGGACTGCTTTTCCGCACGCTGCGGATAAGCGCTCACGCGCTTGCCGAGCGCCGCGTCGATACGCGCAACGGCAGCCTTGACAGCCGGGTTGTGCACACGCGGCGACACGCGACGGCTTTCGATTGCAGCGGCGTTCGCTTCGAGCGCAGCGGCCACCGACTCGCGCCCGTCGTTCAGCGCACCCGCCAGCGTCGTCAGCTCGTCGAGCTTTTGTAGCGCGAATGCGAGCCACGATCTGATGTCGGCATCGAGCCTCTGTTCGCTGTTCAGATCGACAGGGGTATGCAGCAGCGAGCACGAAGGCGCAATCCAGAGCCGGTCGCCGAGCGAGCGGTGCAGCGGTTCGAGCCATTCGAGGACTGCGTGCAGATCGGTCTTCCAGATATTGCGGCCGTTGATCACGCCCACCGACAACACCGTTGCATCCGCGAGTTTCGCAGCGACCTGCGCGACTTCATCGCGTGCATTGATCGCGTCGATATGCAGGCCGTCGACGGGCAGCTTGCACGCGAGTTCGAGGTTGTCCTGCAACTGCCCGAAGTAGGTGGCGAGCAGCAGTTTGACGCGGCGTGCCGACAGCGCATCGTAGGCGGTGACGAACGCGTCGCGCCACGTCGCGTCGAGTTCCGTCACGAGCAGCGGCTCGTCGATCTGCACCCAGTCGATGCCTTGCGCCGTGAAGTAGTCGAGCAGCGCCGCATAGACGGGCAGCAGGCGCGGCAGCAGCGCGAGCTTGTCGGAGTCGTCCTTTGCCTTGCCGAGCCACAGATACGTGACGGGCCCGATGATGACGGGCTTCACGTTGACGCCGAGCGCGCGGGCCTCGTTGATCTGTTCCAGCAGACGCGAAGGATCGAGCGAGAACTGCGTGTTCGCGTCGAACTCGGGGACGATGTAGTGATAGTTCGTGTCGAACCACTTGGTCATTTCGCCTGCCGCGACACCGCCGCAGCAGGCGCCGTGCGCTTGCGCGTTCTGCGCCGAACGTCCGCGCGCGACGCGGAAAGCGTTGTCGAGCGTGTCGCCGTGAAAGCCGCGCACGCGCTCGGGCAGATTGCCGAGCGTGAAGCTCATGTCGAGCACCTGATCGTAGAACGCGAAATCGCCGACGGGCACGAAGTCCAGACGCGCCTGATCTTTCCAGTGACGCTGACGAAGCTGTGCGCCGACGGCCTTCAACTCATCGCGCGTCGCTTCGTTCTTCCAGTATTTCTCCAGGGCGAATTTCAGTTCGCGTTTTGCGCCGATGCGCGGAAAACCCAGATTGTGTGTCGTGACCATCGCTATTCCCCGTTCGGATAATGAATCTGGAAGCGATGATAGAATTTTCGATGTATGAATAAAAATGGATTTATTTCATACAACGATTAATTCTGTTCATGAGGTAGTCATGCTGGAGCGCAGTCATCTGATGGTGGTCCGGGAAGTGGAGCGGCAAGGTTCGCTCACAGGCGCCGCCGACGTGCTGAACCTCACGCAGTCGGCGTTGAGCCATACGGTGAAGAAGCTCGAACAGCAACTGGGCACGCCCGTGTGGACGCGCGAGGGCCGCTCGATGCGTCTCACGCAGGCGGGCCAGTACCTGCTCGGTCTCGCCAACCGGCTGCTGCCGCAATTCGAGCTCGCGGAAGAACGCATGAAGCAATACGCGCAAGGCGAGCGCGGCACGTTGCGTATCGGCATGGAATGTCACCCGTGCTACCAGTGGCTGCTGAAGGTCGTGTCGCCGTATCTCGCGCGCTGGCCGGATGTCGATGTCGACGTGAAGCAGCGCTTTCAGTTCGGCGGCATTGGCGCGCTGTTCGGCTATGACATCGATGTGCTCGTCACGCCCGATCCGCTGAAAAAGCCGGGCTTGCGCTTCGAGCCCGTGTTCGATTACGAGCAGGTGCTGGTGGTCGCCGACGGGCACGCTTTGTCCAGCGAGCCTTATGTGACACCGGAGCAACTGTCGGCGGAGGTGTTGATCACCTATCCCGTCGAAACCGACCGGCTCGACATTTACACGCAGTTCCTCACGCCCGCCAACGTCGTGCCGAGACGGCACAAGGTGATCGAAACGACCGACATCATGCTGCAGATGGTCGCGAGCGGCAGGGGCGTCGCGGCGCTGCCGCGCTGGCTCGCGGAAGAGTACGCGGGATGGATGCCGCTCACGCCGCTGCGCCTGGGCAAGAAGGGCATCGCGAAGCAGATTTTTCTGGGCACACGCGAGGCGGACGATGCGATCGATTATCTGAGCGCGTTCGTCGCGATGGCGCGCAAGGCGGATTGGACTGGCGCGCGGTTTCGGGAATAGGACTGCGGCGCGCGCGCCGCGTTCTGGGGCTGACAACTGAGGCTCGGCGCGCGAGGCGCCGAGCTCGACACTTATTCCGCCGGCACCACCGACACCGACGCTTCGCCCGTCAGCATCAGGAAAGTCAGCGATTCGCGCAGATAGAGGCGCACGGCCGAGTCCGTATGGCTCTGATAGCCAATCGACACGTCCTGCCCGAGATGCAGTTCGTAGTCGCCGCCGCGCATCGACAGCACGCTGCCGCCTTCGATCGCCGGTGCCCAGATGATGTCGCCGTTCACGAGCCGTTTGATGTGTTCCAGCACGGGGTAGCCCTGATCGCGCGCTTCGCCGAGCGCCGTGTACGCGTCGGCGCCGAGCAGCACGGAGTAGGGTCCATCGACGCCCGCCAGCCGCAGTTGCTGAAGCGCGCCGCCGATCGCATCCGGATAGTCGGCGACATCGGCAGGTAGCGTGAGCGACGCGTTCGACGAACCCTCGCGAATCCCGACAATCCCCGCGGCCTTGTAGCCGTCGAAGATCGCGCGGTCTTCGGCATAGGCGAGTTGCTTCGCGGCATCCTTGGCGGGCTGCCAGTCCGAATCGTTCGCGCCGCGCTCGACGGCGTCGATCGCGTCGCGCGACAGTTCGAACGGCACGTTCAGCTCCACGAGCGCCTTGACCTCGGCCAGCTTCGCGATCACGCCGTGATGCGGGGCCGCGATCGCCGCCTGATGACCCGTGCCGACGCTGGACAGATCGACGCCGCCCGGGCCCTTCACGTCGACCACGCGGCGGCCCGCGACCGAGCGTTTGAAAGTGCGCGCCACTTCCTCTTCGATTTGCGACCAGGCTTCACTGGAGATCGGGGCAAGCTCGCGATGCAGGTTATTCATATTGAGAAGTTCCTTTCAAAGAGCCTATGTTCAGCGAGCCGTTGTGAGTCGGCCCGGCGGATGCGGGGAGGTCGAACGGCGCGCTCGGGCTTGCGTCGGCTGCGGTGCTGGCGGCTTGCGGATCGCGATCGGCGAGCGCCTCGAGCAGCGTCGCCGAAGGCACGAAGAACAGTCCGCCCGTGGCGGCGCGGCTGAAGTCGAGCAGCCGGTCGTAGTTGCCGGGCGGGCGTCCGACGAACATGTTCTCGAGCATCTTTTCGATGGGATCGGGCGAGCGCGCGTAGCCGATGAAGTACGTGCCGAACTCGCCGGAGCCGGGCCGTCCGAACGGCATGTTGTCGCGCAGAATCTTCACTTCCTGTCCGTTCTCGACGAGCGTCGTCAGCGAACTATGCGACGAGGTCGGCTTGACGGCGTCGTCGAGCTCGATGTCGGAAAGCTTCGTGCGGCCGATGATGCGCTCCTGTGTCTCGACGGACAGCGCATTCCAGCCCGCCATGTCGTGCAGGTACTTCTGCACGAGCACGTAGCTGCCCGATATGAATTCGGGGTCTTCGTCGCCGATCATCGTGAAGTCGACGGCATCGCGTCCCGTCGGATTCTCGGTGCCGTCGACAAAACCCACCATGCTGCGCAAATCGAAATAGCGAAAACCATGCACTTCGTCGACGACCTCGACCGACTCGCCGAGCCGGTTCACCAGTTGCGTGGCAAGTTCGAAGCACAGGTCCATCTGGTCGGCGCGGATATGCAGCAGGATGTCGCCCGGCGTGGCGATCGCGCGGCGCTCGCTCGGGCCGAACTCGCGAAACGGGTGCAGTTGCGCAGGGCGGGGCGCGCCGAACAGCGTGTCCCACGCGCCGGAACCGAAGCCGACCACGCACGACAGGTTGCCGGACGGCACACGCTTGCCGACCGAGCGGACGAGCGCGGCGACGTCGGCGCACCATGCGCGCGCGGTGGCGGCATGCTCTTCGCCCTGGGCCAGCGTGGCAACGATGAAAATCGCGCTGCGGTTGATGGGGGTGGTGACGGCTTGGGGTTCTGGAATGTCGTTGGGCATCGGACCATGTCCTGTTGAAACCATTGCGGATTGCGTCGTGGCAGAAAAGGTGCCGGATTAGGAGAGTACCGCGAACATGGGGTGTTTGTCGTACGAGAGGTCGGAGCGGCCGCGTGGGAAACGCGGCGCCGCGCTCAGGTCGGACCGACGTGACGTGATGGTGCGGCAAGCCGCCTTGTCATGCTTTTGCGGGGCGCGCGCGATTCTGAAATCGCACGGTGGGCCGGGTCGCCGGACGCACGACGTTCAACTCCAGTCGTCCATGTCGTGTTTGATCGTATGACGGTTGGCGATCAGCGTGTCCACGCCCGGTTCGTTGCTCATCGCCCGCCGGATCGCGAGTTTGGTTGCTTCGTAGTTCGTGCGGTACATGTCCTTCTTGTCGAGATTCGCATCTGTGACGCAGCGCGGATCGATCCAGACCAGACTGACGATGCATAGCTCGTTCGCCTGGTCTTTCGGCAAGATGCCTTCGATCAGGCAATCGACGATCGCATCCGCCGTGGCCGATTGCACGACGCCGCCGAACAGTTCGATAGTCGCCATGTCGCGCAGCGTCACCTTGGGGACGATCATCGTCGCGGGCCGCACCATCTGGTTGCAGGCGCGAATCGCAAACATCGCCGTGTGCCCTTTGCTCTGCGCCATCATGTTCGCAAACGCATGCCCGACCGGGCCGTCTACGCGGCCGATCAGGATTTCGGGCATGGCGTCCGTCACCTGGCCGGGCGCCGCGAAGACGGTGGCTTCACCGGCGCGGAATGTCAGATCGATGCTCATCGTGAACCTCCTCGTTGATTGGACGATATGGGAGGTGCGATGAATGCAAGGGCGGTGCCATTGATTTCGACGCGCGGGAGCAGGGCGGCGCCGTCAGGCGCTTACCCACCCTGTTACGCAATATGTGCCGGGCTCGTGACAGAGTGACAAATGGCTGCGGGGTGCGTGCTACGCTGCGGCAAAGACCGTCGCGCCCCGATCCTCGAAGTGCGCGGCGCTGCGAACGAAGCGGTACTTCTGGCCGCCAATTTCGAGGTGGTTACGTCCGCAGCGGGTCAGCCTGAGAATGTCGTCGACGATCGATGCACTGATCGCGCCGTGATACCGCCACTGATCCTGGGCCTTCGTCGCGTCGCCGACGTAGATCGCACAGAGGCCGTCGCACATCTGCATCACGAGCACGCTGCCGCCGTTATCGAGCGATATTTCCAGGTAGGCGGCCAGCGTCAGCAGTGACTCGGTCGTCGGCATGATGACTTCCCCAAGAAACGCAGCTTTGCGGGTGTCGTTCGGACTCACCCATCAACCGATCTGCCTGGTGGGGGCGGCCGGTATTTTTCAGAGCCCGGCGAGCAACGCGTTGATGTGCTCGGGACGCGTATCGAGCAAAACGGGCTTGACCAGCAAGGGCGCGAAAACCGGTTCGCCCAGGCGGGTCATTGCCGGCGTTGGGTGAACTGACGGATCGATGAGTCGCCGCGCCATGGTACTCCATGCATGGCCCTCGCGCTGCGCATTCGGGCGGGCATCGGCGTCTACGTGAGATGCCCGTTTCAGGCGGGTGGAAAGCAAAGTTTCGCTGTACAAATGCCTGAATGCGCGTACGATGGACTGAGTCCTCGCACCTCGCGCTCATTTCGGTTTTCATTTCCGTTATATCGCCCGCCTGAATGCACCGCAACGCTGTCGCCCGACAGTCGCGTGTGCGCCGATCGCGACGCGGCCATTGGGTCCGCGCTCGTCCCACCTGCATGATCTTCGCCGCACATCGCGGTTAAAGAGGTGTCTCATGGAAGCCGCTGCCTATCTGTACAGGGGGCTTGAAGTTCGTCTGCTCGTCTATCCGCGTCAACGCACGATGGCGGGAACGGGGCACAGCTACGATCAGGGCTTCGATGCCGCTGTCCGGATCAACGAACCAGGGCAGAAGGAAGTGGAAGGGCGCAGCCGCGTTTTTCAGCTCAAGGTTGAACACGGCTTTGAAAACATCGGCGATGCGAGAAGGGCGTCGACGGCTTATGCCGAACATCTCATCGATGCGTGCCCTTCGGGCCGAACCATCTGGGATGCCGAAGTGTGAGTAGCCGATGGTGCGCGGTGTTCGATGGTTCTACCGTGCATCGCGGGCGTGCTTCGATTGATGACGGATGCCTGGCTTTGTTGGTTGGTGTGCATTGATGATACGCACGCCGCGAGTTTGCTGAAAACGGACTGTGTATTCGCGCGGCGCGCGATGGGAGCGTTGTATGTATCTCGATTCTGCACTGTTTCGAATAGACCCTACGCCACGTCGAGCCGATGGCGAATACATGGCTCACGCCATGATCAGTGGCCCGCTGCCGGACGGCCAGCCGTTCATCCATATGAGCGGTGATCTGGCGGGTTTCGATCTTCGCCAGGATGCCGTTCAGTATGCGACCGACTGGGCAAACGACTGGCTGCAGAAAAGCTTCGACGACTCGCGTCATGCGCCGCGGGATTCGATGGGGATGAAGGATGCATAAACGGAAGGCTGGTGGTGAGGGTTCATGTCGTTTTGTGATTTGACATAAGATAAATTATCAACAACAAATCGTGTAGCGGCTCTATCCTAATGTCGTGTTCTGGCTATTTACAGATGTCGTGTTTCTGAACGCTGGCAAGCTGGCACCGTGCTGCAACCATGCGGGAGCCAGCCATGAAGCCGGACACCACACTGGTGAGTCTGAGCATGCGCGAACTGGACAGGCTGAAGGTTATCCAGGCCATCGTTGAGATCGGCCTGAAGCCCGGCCGTGCCGCCGAACGGCTGGGCCTGACCGTGCGCCAGGTCGAACGTCTGGTGACCCGGTATCGGGAGCGTGGGCCGTCCGGCGTGGCCTCCGGCAGACGTGGCCGACCGGGTAACCGCAAGCTCGACGCAGGGCTGGCGGTGCGGGCCCTGACGATCGTCCGCGAGCGCTACGCGGATTTTGGGCCGACGCTGGCGCGCGAGAAGCTCGAGGAATGTCACGGCATCCGGCTGGCCAAGGAGACGGTCAGGCGACTGATGACCGAGGGCGGACTGTGGGTGCCGCGCAAACAGCGTCCGCCGAAGCTCTACCAGCCACGGGCGCGGCGCGCCTGCCTGGGCGAACTGGTGCAGATCGACGGCAGCGATCACCGCTGGTTCGAGGACCGCGCGCCGGCCTGCACGCTGCTGGTGTATGTCGATGATGCGACCAGCCGGCTGATGCAGCTGCACTTCACGGCCACCGAGTCGACCTTCAGCTATTTCGAGGCGACGCGCGCGTACCTCGAGCGCCATGGCAAGCCCGTGGCGTTCTACAGCGACCGCGCGAGCGTGTTCCGCAGCACGTGCGCCGGCAAGACGGGGCGCAGCGTGACGCACTTTGGCCGCGCGATGTACGAACTGAACATCGATACGTTCTGCGCGAACTCGAGTTCCGCGAAGGGTCGTGTGGAGCGTGCGCACCTGACGCTGCAGGACCGGCTCGTCAAGGAGTTGCGCCTGAAGGGCATCAGCACGGTCGCTGACGCCAACGCGTACGCGCCCTGCTTTATCGCGGCCTACAACGCGCGTTTCGCGAAGCCGCCGAGAAGCACGTTCGACGCACACCGGCCGTTGCGTGACGATGAGGATCTGGACCGGCTGATGACCTGGCGCGAGACGCGCCGTGTGACGAAGTCACTGACGGTGCAATACGACCGGGTCATGTACCTGCTGGAAGACACGCCGGCCAACCGCGCGCTGGTTCACCGCTACATTGACGTGTGGGAGTACCCGGACGGGCGCATCGAGATCCGTGCCGATGGTGAGGTGCTGGCGTGCCGGCGCTACGACCAGCTCGCGGAAGTCGATCAGGGCGCGGTGATCGAGCACAAGCGGCTGGCTCACGC